>JAYEFV010000093.1:0-16572 GCA_034658755.1 Thermodesulfobacteriota bacterium
TCGATTGAGGAATATTGATCGAATCTCCCCTGTTTTTTTTGATATGAACTGATAATTTAACAGAAGATCACAATTCTTGCTTCTGTTAGAGAATATTTCTTTAACATCCCAGATACATTTTAAAAAGCTGATTTGCTCTATTGAGGTTTTTCCTATATGAGTAATAGTAATTGAGGTTTCGACATAGGAAAGAAATCATCAATAATATTGAATTATGCCGATTGAGTTTTCGACAAAAAAATTAGATCTAAATTTGCCTTAGAGGTAATTCAATCTTCAGGCACTAAACTTGGACTTTTCAACCTGTTAAACTGAATTCATATATTGAGATTTTAATGTATGCCTCACCAGAACAACCCTTTCTTGCAAATCATTAACTGGCTGATGTATAATATCCTTAAATAATGCCCAATTCGTTTAAATGATTATAGGTTAGTAAAAGAAGGCCTCATGTGATAAATAAAGACTCATACAAGATTGAAATAATAACATATTATTGACCTTATGCTTTTTGAAAGTACCGGAGGATGTAATAATGCCCACAAAACCAACCCATGAGGAATTGGTAGAAAAGGTTCAAGAACTGCAAAAGGAATTCACTCTGGGAAAACGATTAAAAATAGAAGAAGAGCTGCGACAGTTCGAACATATGGTTATGTCCATTAAAAACCTAATTGCTCTTGTCGATCAAAATTATTATTATATATATGTAAACGAAGCCTATTGCGAAGCATTGCAGAAAGCTCCTCATGACATCATCGGTCACCCGGTGGCGAACGTTTTCGGACGCGAAATGTTTAATTCCGTTTTAAAATTGCAATATGATCAATGCCTTGAAGGAAAAAATGTCAATTTTCAAACGTGGTACGATTTTTCAGGATGGGGACGCCGGTATATGGACGTGAACTACTACCCATATTTCGAAAAGGAGGGCAGCGTATTGGCTGTGGCCGTCAATGCTCACGATATTACCGAAATCAAGCAGCTCGAAATGGAGCTGAAAGAAAGCGAAGAGCGATTTCGGGCTTTTATGGATAACAATCCGGCTTCTATTTATATCAAAGATCAAAACGATAGACACATATACGGTAACCCTGCAGCATTTGCAAGTGTGGGAATGAAACCGGATGAATTCATCGGTTCCACCACCCGGGATCTTTTCCCTCCCGAAGTGGCCGAGCGTTTGATTGAGATAGATCGCGGCGTGTTGAAGAAAAACATCACCAGGGTGATTGAGGAATGGAAAGATACAGCCGCAGGAGACGTTCGTTGGCGCAGGGACATCAAGTTTCCGGTCAAACTGGAGTCCGGAAAAAAGCTTTTAGGCGGTATTGCAATCGACATTACCGAAATAAAGCAAAATGAGCAAAAATTGCAGAAGGCATACAATGAAATCAAGTGGTTAAAACAAAAGCTGGAGCAGGAAAACATTTATCTGCGTGAAGAAATAGAGATCAAATACCGACACGACGAGATTGTCGGGGAAAGTTCTGCGATCAAAAATATATTAAGTCAAGCGGAAAAGGTCGCCGGTCAGACAACCTGTGTTCTCATCCAGGGCGAAACCGGAACGGGCAAGGAATTGCTGGCCTGGGCGATTCACAAGATGAGTCCTCGCCACAGACGCCAAATGATAACGGTGAACTGCGGGGCCCTGCCCGGAACATTGATCGAAAGTGAGCTGTTCGGCCGAGAAAAGGGCGCGTTTACCGGGGCCGTATCCAAAGCGTTGGGCCGCTTTGAGGTTGCCGACGAGTCAACCCTTTTCCTCGATGAAATCGGTGATCTGCCCATCGAGCTGCAATCCAAACTCCTGCGAGTTTTAGAGGAGGGGCGGTTTGAGCGGCTGGGAAGCAGCAAAACCATCACGGTTGATGTCCGCGTGATCGCTGCAACCAATTATGATCTAAAAAAGCTCGTCCGGGAAGGCCGGTTCCGGAAAGACCTTTTTTACCGGTTGGGTGCGTTCCCGATTACCATGCCCCCGCTACGTGATCGTAGCGGAGATATTCCGATGCTTGTATGGGCCTTTATTAAAGAATGCGGAGAAAGCATGGGTAAAAAGATCCGCATAGTCTCAAAAAGAACGATGAGCTTGCTGCAAAACTATCCGTGGCCGGGGAATGTCAGAGAGCTGAAGAATGTGATCGAACGGGGCATGATCCTGAGCACCGGCACAACCCTTCGCATCGATCGTTTGGGGGCTGAAGATGAAGTATCGATGCAAAGTTTGACCCTCAAGCAGGTCGAAAAAGACCATATTATCAAAGTATTGGAAAGTACCGGATGGAAGGTCAGCGGCAAAAACGGTGCTGCTGAAATTTTAGGTCTCAAGCCCACAACGCTTGAGGCGCGAATGAAAAAACTGAGTATCTATAGGCCTCATTAGCACATTTGTAACCGTTCACAGGTTCAGGGGTTCAGGGTTTAAAGGTTCAAGGTTCGGGGCTAGTTAGTAAAGGTTAACAAAAAAAACACCCCTGAACCTGTGAACGGTTACGATGAATTTGGTTAGTACCAGTCTTCAACTTTCAGCCCTTTAATTCGTTCAAATTCTCTTATGTTGTGAGTTACCAGTGTCCCATTATTCGCCATTGCAGACGCCGCAATTAGGATGTCATAAGGCCCAATGGGAAGGCCTTTTTTTTCCAATTTTATTCGGATATTTGCCGCACTTTTCGCTTCTTTATAACCGAAGGAAATAATATTGATTAAAGATATGAATTCTTGAAGCCTTGCCTTTCGTTTTTGCGGAGTTCTTGATTTCCCAATACCGACTTCAAGTTCAAATAGAACGATTGCGGGTATTCCGATCTCGCTGGGCGGTGTTGCCAGAAAACGATCTGAGACGCCACCCAATCCTTTGAAAAAATAGATGAGTGTGTTGGTGTCTAAAACATAAATCATATTGACTCCCTTTCAGTATCGTATCCTGTTTCTTGACGGATCTCTTCTGCGGTCGGTAAATCTTTCCAAGCACCAGCCAGTTTAATAACCGATTCAGGCCAGGTAGTGGCTGTCTTTTCTTTGATTAAATCGGCAATCCATTTGCTTTTAGACACACCGCTTTTTTTAATCACTTTTAGCATTTTTTGTTCCGTCTCAGCGTCTATATAAATTGTTACTTGCCCCATAAAATCACCTCCTCGGCTTTACTTCATTTTCATTACATCAGCATTCCAAAACACAACCGATCCAGAATGAGTATTGGAAGCGCTTATATGTTAGCATATATGTAAAGTTTGTCAATCAAAGAGTTCATCCTAAAATCAATAGCGCACTTTCAATAGCAAAAAAATGAACAGATTTGTCAGGACATGTCTATATTTGAGGTTCATAAGGTGCCACTCTAAAACCAACGAATATTCCCAATATATTGGAAATCTGCCAATATATTGAGAATGCTTGAGCTGGTACCTTGCTGTTTGAATTGTCTTGTCTAAATAATTATCACAAATAATTTCAACAAATTGAGTTGGTTTCCAAGCCGCTTTTTTGTTGTGGCACGCTTTTTGTTAGTCTTAACCATAGGGAGTGGTTCCTGTATCTTACCGAGAAACCGTAAATTGTAAACAGCAGGGGGGATAAATCATGATAGTGGTTATTCTGCGCATCAACGTGGCTTCGATACACAGAGCGGAGATTGTTGAACTCATTCGGCCAATCATCGGTCCCACTGAGGCCCAACCCGGCTGCTTGTTTTGCCGGCTTTACAGCGAAACGGACGACGATGACATGCTGGTTCTGCTCCAGGAGTGGCGATCCCAGAAAGAGCTGGACAAATTCATTCGATCTCACGATTTCAAACGAATTCTGGCAGCCATGGACTTGTCAAGCCAACCTCCTGAATTCACTATCAACACCATCTCTTCAAGGGTAGGAATGGAGCTTGTCGAAAAGCTCCGCTTAAGTTCGCAAGCAAAATAACGTCAATTGAACGCAAACATGAATATTTAAAGATATAAAAGAAAAAAGGAGGTAACGAATGAACAGAACAACGAAGAATAACAAAATAACGATTCTTATGGTGGTACTCATAACGGCTTTTTCTATGATTACCCTTAATTCAACCGTTGTGTTTTCTGGAGAGGAGAAAAAAGAAAGTATTTCTGCGGAGGAAAAGGAAGAAGGCATCGGGGAGACCGGGACCGATCCGCGGGACT
This sequence comes from Thermodesulfobacteriota bacterium, assembly GCA_034658755.1. Lineage (GTDB taxonomy): Bacteria > Desulfobacterota > Desulfobacteria > Desulfobacterales > UBA11574 > S5133MH16. Next base: position 4,164 of record JAYEFV010000093.1, read on the forward strand.
TTGCACCCAAGTTCATGCCCTATTACCGCTATACGGAACTGGAAAACGGGCTGGAACAAAACGAGTTCGTACTCTTTGGCCTGTACCCATTTTCCCCGAGGCTCGCTATGACTTACGAGATTCCATTGGCCTATGAGCGCGACATCAGAAGTACGGACGCCTTTAAGAACGGCCTGAGTCAGATTCCCGGCGGCGGAGTACCCCTTCCGGGTGATTTGCCTATCAGCGATGAACTTGACGGTAAGGAAACCGGCATCGGTGACATGAACCTGAGATTCTTTTACCGACACGACTGGGATTTCCTCGGTTTTGACTGGATGACCGGCGCTGAGTTTGTGTTTCCCACCGCCAATGAGGACGTGCTCGGCAGCGAGACATTTATAGTCAAGCCGATGCTCACCCTGGTGCGCGACATCGGCTTCTGGCCGGCTCCGGGGGCCTTCTTTGCCCTGATGAACTTTTACGGTTTCGATGCGTGGAAAGACAGCGGCCGCGACGACGTGAGCCAGTATATCGGACGCTATTTCTTCATGCTGCCGGTACACCCCAGCGGCATTTACCTGCTGCCTGAAGTGCAGTTTATCTACGACTTCGAGAACAGCCACGGCTCCCTTTGGATCGGCCCCGAGGTCGGAAAGCTATTGGCTCCGGGGCGCATTCTCTATCTCAAGCCGGGTTTCGGTATCGATCCCGACGAGGATAAAGGTGACCGGGATTGGTCTTTTGAGGTGGGTTTTCGGTACTTCTTCTAACCAAGGATTTAATCAGCCTGCGGCCATTACCCGGTAAATCCGAAACTGGAGAGCATTGACTCGGTTTTGCAAAAGAAAGATCGAGGGCTCGCCGGATCACGACAATCATCTGAAGAGTTGCTGCTGATACTGGCTTTTTCCGGCGGCGGCACGCGAGCGGCGGCCCTGTCATACGGGGTTTTGGAGGCGCTGGATCGCGTGGAAATGCCTTATGCCGGGGAAGAAGCAAAAACATTAACCACAGGTTCCGAAAAACACACGTTTCTGGATGAGGTGGACTTCATCTCCTCGGTTTCCGGCGGCAGTTTTACCGCCGCTTATTACGGACTCTACGGCGATCGGATTTTTCAGGACCGACAACCTGGGGGTCAGGGGGCCGACCGAAATACTTGGTTTAATCGGCAGTGCCGAAAAGGTTTTAGAGGAGATGAGCATCGAGCAAACGCGCCGTGTGGCCATGATCGTTGTCAATGCCAGCACCCCCAAAAAGTATAAATGGGGGTTTCTGAACAACATCCCGGGTCTGGGCGATATCATTGGCCTGACATCTAATATTATGGTGCAAAGCTACAACTTTGAAACCATGGATTTGCTGCGACGGAATTTAAAACAATTGGAGCGGGAATCGGTGGGCTCCGGGGACAACCGAAAACCGATCCAAACCTATCTTGTGGAAGTAGGGTTTGATGCCCTGCCCGATAGAGCCGAGCAGATAAAGTATGCGGATATTCCCACCGCCTTGCAACTGCCCGAAGATACGGTTGACCGCTTGCGCGAAGTTGCCGGCCGCATTTTGTACGGGTCAAAGCAGTTTCAAAAATTGGTCCGCGATCTTGGAGGGAAGATCCCCTCTTCAGGGCCCTGATGGATGTTTTATGAAAATCCGGACTGGCGCATATTTTTTAGGCTTTTAAATTTGAATTTTTCGATTCTTGTCAAAGCGAAGCGGAGATAGAAAATTTGGCCTTTCGCCCCAAGAGCGACAACGTCGCTTTATATAAAATCGTACAACGATTTTATTTAGGGTAAACGTAAACATTCAAATACAAAAGGAGGAAAACAAAATGAAAGTACGCAAAAGTCTGATCGTTATTGCTGTCATGCTTGCAGTTAGCTTGCCGTTGGGATCGCTACAAGCGGGCCCGGTCTTTGATGGCTATTTTCAGGTGGAACAGAAGAAACACGCGAAAGCCTGGACAGCAGAAGATAAAAAAATCAATGAAAGGTTGGCCAAGCTGGAAAAGCGTTTTGGCAAGAAGCCCAATATTATTTACATCCTGGCGGATGACGTGGGTTGGGGTGAATTAGGCTGGCAAGGCGGTGGCAAACACCGCGGCACGCCTACCCCGACACTGGATACGATGGCCAAAGAAGGAATGGCGTTTTGGTCGGCTTATGCAGAGCCATCCTGTACACCATCCCGAATTGCCATTAACACGGGACGTCACCCGGTACGCACTGGTTTGCTGAGTGTATTATGGCCCGGACAAATTGAAGGCCTGTCATCCAAAGAAGAGACAATTGCAGAAGTCTTATCCACGTCTGGTTACCACACCGCTATGTGGGGTAAATGGCACCTGGGTGATCTGCCCGAACATGCACCAGAAAATCAGGGCTACGACTATGCCTATTACGGCCTGTTTAACGGCGCCCCTGATGCCTGGCCTGCTGCCGACATGTACAAAGATCAACCTTCCCCTGTGAAAGCACCGTTTTTCGATTTTCCGGGAGTGGAAGAATACAAGAAAATGACCGGCATCGATCTTTCTATAGCTGGTTATATCGGCGAAAAAGGTAAAGGCCGTAAACCCATAGAAGGTGTTGCCGGCAAGCTGGGTATCGAGCGCCAGGAGGCCTTTGAAGAAGAGTCGATCAAGCAGATTAAAAGCTACATCAAGAAGAACGCGAAAAGTACGAAGCCTTTCTTTATCTACTGGGCAACATATTGCGCACAGATTCATGGCAGCAAGAAACACATGAACGATCCACACGTTGATAAAGCCAACGCCCAGGCGTCAGAAATGGCTATGCACAACGCGCATATGAAGCAGTTGTTTGACACGCTCAAATCCGAAGGGATTGCAGAGAACACGCTGGTGGTCTGGATCAGTGACAATGGACCTATGTATGCCTTCTACCCAACTTCAGGTTATAGCTGGCTGAGAGGTGCCAAGGGTGATGTGCTTGAAGGGGGTGTGCGCGTGCCGGCCATGGCCTGGTGGCCGGGTATGATCAAACCAGATCAAACACCAACGGATATGCTGCATCTGACGGATCTGTTTACCACTGCAGCGCGTCTGGCGGGCGCCACAAACAAGATCCCCGGTGACCGCATTATTGATGGTATCGATCAGACTGCACTGTTCCTGATAGGTGAAGGTCATGGCCGTCGCAATATGATGTTCCACTATAGCGGTGGTCAATTGGGTTCAATACGTTTTGAAGACTATAAAGTCCACTTGAAAGGACAACATGGTGGACTGCCCGCGATGGACTTCTATAACGTCAAACGCGATCCGGGCGAGAAGTTCGGCGCTATGTATCAAGGGCTGTTTGCTGTAACCCCCATCCAGAATGGGCTACGCCAGCATATGATGATGATAAATAAGTATCCTCATCGCACTTCAGAAGTCACACCGAAAGGGGCAGAGCTGACTCCTCACGATTAAGGATGACCGCAATGGGTTGCCGTGGTGCCATTTTGGCACTACTGCAACCTATTATTTTGCCATAAGAGGTTTGGCGAAATGGTTTTCACCCGACATTAATGCCGGACCTGCGGTCAAGTTTTCCAACTGGAAGCCGGCAAGGGGGATTGGGAGTTGTTCAACTTAAAACACGATCCCGGTGAACTCAATGATCTCCGCAAGCTGTATCCGGACAAGTGCAAAGACATGATCGCGCTGTGGGAGCACTACAAGATAGATAACGGGGTGCTCGACATTTCAATGGACATGTCTGGGGAAAAATGATGGTACTTTTAGTGAGCCGTAAAGTAAAAAGAGCATTGGCGAGAAAGACTTAACAGGCTGCAGAAAAGCTTCGCCTAAATCCGCCATGTCTCGCCGCAGCGGGATTGCAGGGCTTTCTCAGCGGCTTTTAGATGGGTGTTGAATTAATTTACCGTAACGGCAACCTGTTACTGCTGAGCATAAAAAAATAACGAAGGAGGTCAATTATGTTGAATCGTTCTTTTATGTTCATATTCCTCATGAGCATAGTTCTGCTTGCTGGATGCGCTGCCCAGCAGCTCAGAAGCTATGAAACGTCGGGATTCTTGAACAATTATGCGAATTTTAAGCCCGGCGGAGAGGACCAGCCGAACCTTGTGTACCTCAATCCCGGACGTGATCTCAGACCATACAACAAGTTGCTCATCGATCATGTTATTGTTTACTTTAACCCGGAATCAAAAAACAAGGGAGTTGATCCTGTACAGCTGGCGGAATTGACCCGGTGTTTTCATGAGTGTCCTGCAAAAAAATGTGGACAAGCTTCGGATGGCCTTTGAGTAATTAACGGAAAATTTCGGAAGGTAATAATATGAATATTTATTAACCTAATTGATAGCAAAGGAGAGAAACATGAAAACGACATTAAAAATTGTATTGATTTTAATGATCGGTCTTACTTTTGCAATGACCACCGGATGTGCCACCAATTCCGGACTCCGTGCTTCGGGGTTTCTAAAGGATTACTCAAAACTTGGAAAAGATCCCGATGATTTTGCAAAGCGGGTATATATCGGAAAGGATGTTGCTTTTGGGGCCTATGACAAAGTCATCGTTGACCATGTCACGCTTTTTTTGGCCGAGGACGCGGAATACAAGGGAATCGATCCTGTGGAGCTGACCGAGCTTGCCCAGTATTTCCACAATGCCGTCATAGAGGCGCTTTCCGGTGCGTACTCCTTTACGGACAAACCAGGTCCGGGGACCTTGCGAGTGCGCATTGCCATCACGGACTTGGTGCCAAACAAACCCGTTTCAGGATCCATAACCAGCATCGTGCCGGTAGGCCTTGCCGCCAGCCACCTAAAAAAAGCTGGTACTGGAACGCATATCGGTATGGGCAGAGCAGCCTTCGAAGCTGAAGCGCTGGACTCACAAACCAATGAAGTGCTGGCTGCAGTGTCGGATTCCCAAACAGGTAAGAAATACAGAGTCACAAAAAGCTTTACAACATGGGGACAGAGCAAAGAGATATTTAATGGTTGGGCGCAACATTTTCGCAAGCGTCTGGATAAGCTTAGTGGCAGGCACTAGAAGCCGTTTCAAAACCCCATCTAATGCCCAATTACAGGGCTGCGAGCCAGCAAGATAACAGGATTATCATCAGATAGTAGCCGCTCAAAACCGGACATTAATGGAATTCAGTCGCGAAATTGCTTCGACAATAAAGCGTGTTCATCAATAGAGCAAATAAAAGAAAAAGGGAGGAGGTATGGCGGGATGCTTTATTATCATGTGGAAGTCAGAAAAAAGCGTCAATGAGCCACTCATTGAGGGAATTATAGCCAGCACCGGCACCGGAAAGACCGAAACCTTGATTTTTCATGGCCAAGTCATAGAAGATGACACCAAATAATATTCAAGGAGGGGGGTATAAAGGAAATTTTTTCAGACTTCGTGAAGGGAGAGATCTGTGAACCATGAAATGGAAAAAATGGAAATCAATTTATAAAATGCTGATCGAGATCTGTAAAGCAAAAAAGCTAAAGTAGATTCCCAAATGCTCACGCCCGTGGCAATCTGCTAATTTTTAATAGACCACTATTGATAATCCTTATAAACCAGATTTGATCGTTAAACACTTTAATAAAACAAAGGAGAAACCACATGAAAAGAGTAAAGCTGTTTTTTGTATTGTTATTGACATGGGTAGATGAAAAAATTCCCCGTCTTTTTCAATTATATGGCTGCACAAGATATTGTGGTAATGTAGTCGGACCTGAAACCTGTGCTATCTCCAACGAAGTTGTAACGAACCCCGATTGCATAACTGCTATAGAGCAAAAATCAGCATAATTTCAAAAACATTGTGTTTTCGGATATCATAAGGGAAAATTCTTTTTTGGGGGCTTTGCCTTTTTTGCATTTTTGTAAGAAATGCGATATATGCACTTTAAATTGAGGTGCTTTTACCGGTGCTCTTGGCAAGTTATGTTGCCAGTTTAATTATGTTGTGAGAATTTAATTCCGTTATTTTATTCTTTTTTTGAAAAAAGATATTAAACATCCATATAATTCTTCTAGTTCGCTTTTCCCATTTTATTCTCCTATCTACTTCAAATTAGTTTAACCTGTTAATATTACACTTTATTCGGGGAGTGTTTGTTGCGGAGACTACAACTCTATAGAAGGGCATGTTGAGTTATTGGGAAAGATAGACCATTCAGGAGTAACTGTTAGATTATTAGAAGTGCCTGAGTTTGAATTTACTGCCGGTCCAGATGGGTATTTCTATTTATGTGGATTTCCCAATGGCACATATACTGTATCAGCATCAAAATTCGGATTTGTTACAAGCACAAGCGGCCCTTGGACATTTGAAACCACTACCCATCATGGAAATGCTTATATTGATCTCCCAATGGTTCAACCACAAGTCAGCGTTTCACCAGGTCAAGGCCCATGGGGGACTTCTTTCAACGGACGATTCTGGAAACTACAATTACACTTACCAAACTAACTCAGGAACAGCTATCGGTCAGTGGGAATACTATGCCGTGGATGATGCCACAGACGTGCACTCCAATTCGGTTTATTTTACGATTACTGATCCCTATGTAGCAGTCTTTCCAATATCTGGCGTTAGAGGAACCACCTTTAACGAGACCGGTTATGGTTTTACACCAAATAATACAGTGACGCTTCAATTTATAGATCCCAACGGCCCTCATTATTCTGACCAAACAGCTTATACTGACGCATCAGGGAACTATACACACACTTATACCAGTCATTCAGGTACATCAGTTGGGCTTTGGGAATATTACGCCGTGGATGATGCTACAGGGACACAGTCTGACTCAGTTTATTTCAACATTTATTAAAGGATGCGCTGTGAATATACCCTAAGAAATTTCGGCGATTTATAAGCAGGGTCAAAAATGACCCTGCTTTATTAATTGCAGATCACTGCAATTTAGCGCAACAATCTAAATTTGTTTTCTATCTAAATATTATCACAACCTATTGACATTAATAAAAATACATGTGCTGGCAAGTTATGCCTTGTAATTTTTATCGGTAGATGTACTTCACTGAATAGAGTTTACCATTGAAAAAATACTCGCTGCCGTAGCATTCGCTGCCGCGGCAGTGAACCTGGTACCGATAGTCTGTGCGTTTGCCGTTCCGATGAATCAGGGTTATGGTACCCTGGCGCAGGGTGCCCTGGATAGTCCAGCGCCCGCCGGCCTGCTCATTGCCGGCAGTACCCCAGTTACCTGTCTGAGAACCGCCCTGATCGACAAACTGGCCACTATATCCCGCCTCATAGGAGTCCTCGAAACTGCCGTTAGGCTTCAAGTAGATATTGTGCAGAGTATTGCTGGTGGCAGAATCCCAACGGCCGGCAAACTTGTAGAGCAGTTTTTCCGGAGAGGAATCCTCCCAAGTACTTCTCCCAGGCGGTCTCTGATAAGGCGGCGGCCAGCCCTGCACTGTCGTCTGAGGTTGGGCTGGCCGTTGAGCTTGAACGGATGGTTTCTTGGCCTTCTGGCAGTATGTCATTGAACCATCGGGAGAGAAGATGATGAGGGTGCCCTCAAGGTATTGGTAGTAGTAGTTTGCAGGGCCGGAATCCTCTATAACCTGGAAGGCATTTGGCAGCAGTTGGTAGTTGGCTGGTTGGCCGTTATAGATCAGTTGGTTTTTTGACTGGAATTCCAGGGTTGTCTGTTTGCCTTCCTCTTGGCACTGCCAGAACCCTTTCAGTAGCGCATAACCTTCTGCAGCATAGCCGGGCGGACTTAACAGCAAAGCGAATGTCATCGCCAGTGACAAAACGGCAAAAGCCTTGAATAATCTGTTGATTGTCATGATCGCTTACCCCGTAATAGTAGCTATAATTTATATAAGTTTATCAACGTATTATTTTATATAAATATATTATAACAAAAAAGCTGTAAAGCAGTTTTGGCGGATGGGGTTTTTGTTATGATTATTTTCAAATACAGTTAAAATTCCAGTTTATTGAACATGAATACTGTAGAAAATCAGTTCCAAGATACATTTTTTAAAAGTGCCGAGTACATGTATATGCTATCAAAGCTTATAAGCTGCGCAAATATCTAAGATATCCATTCCGTATCTCAGATCTGGCATTTGCTGTGAATTTAGAGTATCTGTCAAAAATTACCCCTTCCTTTTCTCAAATTACCCATCCATGCTGGAAATTGATAGGGGATTAGCAATCAAGAAGTCGCAGCTTTCTTATTTGACCGGGTTTTCGTTAGGAAGTATAGATTACCAATACAAATCGTCAAGGGGTTTCACCCCACCCGCCCCCTCCCGGCGTTTCGATCCGGAGACGATCTCCTTTTTTTAACGATGCGGAAAACTTGCTCCCCTTTTCTTGCACTTGATTTTTTCTGATGAGAACATTTTTCCCTACAGCCCCCGGCGCTCCGCCGAAGAGGCCGTATGGCGGGATGTTTCTCCTTTCGGACAGGACCGTCACATCCGCTTCCCAAAGCAGTTCGATCTCCCGGACAATACCGTCTCCTCCCCGGTGAAGGCCTTGTCCGCCCGTGCCTCGGCGTATGGAATACTCGGTAACAAGGAATGGATAACTGTATTCAAGTGCCTCTACGGGGGTATTCAGCGTATTGGTCATATGACTGTGCACAGCAGATTCCCCATGGCACTTGGCCGATGCTCCCATTCCTCCCCCAATGGTTTCATAATATGCAAACGGTTTACCGTTTCGAAAATCCATACCCCCGATGGCAACGTTATTCATCGTACCCTGAGCGGCGGCAGGAATCGCATGGGGCAACGCCTTTGAAAGGGCGCCCAGCACCACATCCACAATCCGCTGAGACAGTTCCACATTCCCCCCGGCCACAGCGGCTGGAAACAGCGCATCCACAATGGTTCCTTTTGTGGTCAAGACTGTAATGGGTCTCAGGCATCCGGCATTGGTGGGAATATCTTTTAAGACCAGTGAACGAAAGACATAAAGAACCGCGGAAAGGGTAATGGCGTATACGGCATTGATACTCCCCCGAACCTGGGAGTCACAACCGCTGAAATCGAGGGTGACTTCATCTCCCTGAACAATGATTTTTACACGGATTTTTATCCTGTCATCCGAAATCCCGTCATCATCCATAACGTCTTCAAAATCGTAAATTCCGTCCGGAATTTCCCGGATCGTCTTTCTGGTAAGGCGCTCCGCATAGTCCATCAGACTGCCGGCATAGAACCGGACCGTCTCCAGACCGTATTTTTCTATAAGCTCCCCGGTTCTGCGCACGCCCGTGATGTTGGCCATGATCTGGGAAGCAAAGTCTCCCTCTCGTTCCGCCGGCGTCCTGACATTGTTCAGTAAAAAATCCATGATTTTTTTATCGATGTTCCCTTTTTCTACCAATTTCAGAGGTGGAATAATCACGCCCTCCTGGAAGATTGAAGTGGAAAGAGGCATGGAACCGGAGGTCATACCTCCCACATCCGCATGATGCGCCCGGTTGGCCACGAAGAATGCAGGCGTTGGGCCATTGGCAAATACCGGCGCCACAAGAGTGATATCCGGCAGGTGAGTGCCTCCCTTAAACGGATCGTTTAAAATGACCATATCCCCTTTCCGGAACGTAACACTCTCAATGGCCGCCTTGACCGACAAGGGCATTGAACCCAGGTGCACCGGGATATGGGCCGCCTGGGCGATCATTTCTCCGGTGTTATTAAAGACAGCGCACGAAAGGTCCCGCCTCTCCTTTATATTGGGTGAAAACGCCGTCCGTATCAGGGTCACTCCCATTTCCTCTGAAATGGAAGCAAAGCAATTTTTAAAAACTTCCAGCAGGATCGGATTGACCGTCATCTCTCTCCTCCGCTCTTTATGGTGCCTAAAATCTGCACACTAAAATTAATTTCTTTTTTTAATCTTTTCAAGAACAATTTATGCAGACTTTATAGGTAGCGTTATTTCCATGACTATGTTGCCGTATTCATCCACAAAGGCACTGGCAAACGGTGGAATGACAATAGTAGAAGAATATTCTACCAAAATAGCAGGGCCATTGATCCGGTTTCCGCTTTTCAGTTTATGCCTGGCCATTATTTTCGTTCGCATCCGGCTTTGATCAAATACGACCTGCTTGTCTCCAAGAAAGGCTTCAGGAAGAGGATGTTTCGCCATTTTTTCTTGCTTTTGAAACCGTGGTTTTTCCGGCATACCCCTTGCCCGAAGCCGGATATTGACGATTTCAACGGCCTTGTCCGGGTTTCTGTATCCGTAGGTTTTTTCGTGGCGTGCGTGAAATCTTTCAACATAATTCTTATTAAAAGGCACGATAATTTCATACGACTGCCCGTCATAACGCATGTCCAGATATCTTTCGAGCATGATTCCGCCATCAGGAATTCCCTCGGCCCAGAGATCTTCCTGTCCTTTGTATTCGATTTCCTCAAACCGTTCGGACAGCAACTTAAACGTAACATTTTCCTGCTTCTTCATTATTGTCAGAGAATAGTCTTTAATCACGTCAGCCATAAGCATTCCCATGGCCGACAGGATGCCGGGGTTGGGAGGTAAAAGCACTTTGGGTATGTTCAAAAGCCTGGCCAAAAATGCCGCATGCATACCCCCTGCACCCCCAAAGGAAAAAAGCGTGAACTCCCTGGGATCATATCCCCTTTCCACGGAAATCACACGTATGGCCCTCTCCATGGCCGTGTCGGCCACGTCCAGAATCCCTTGAGCCAGTTCTTGGGAAGAAAGCCCGATCTTTTGTGCCATGTTTTCAAAATATAAAGGAAGTCTTTTCTCCATCAAGGCCATCCCGCCCCCGAGAAAATGCTCCGGAATCAGTCTTCCCAGATAGAGATTTGCATCGGTCACCGTGATATTGTCCCCTTTCCCGTAACATATAGGCCCAGGATCTGCACCGGCGCTCTCCGGACCCACCTTAAGAGCGCCTCCCTCATCAAAAGAAGCCATGGAACCTCCACCGGCGCCTACCGTATGAATATCTATCATCGGGACCTTTACAGGGTAACCGGAGATATTCGTTTCAAAGGCCAAAGACAGGTTCCCGTCTATCAGGCTGACATCAGTGGATGTGCCTCCCATATCGAAAGTAATGAGTTTAGAATATCCGGCCATCTTACCGATCTCATAAGCTCCCACAGCCCCCCCTGCAGGACCGGAAAGAATGGTCCTTACCGATTCGTTCATGGCCGTCTCAGCCGAAATACTTCCGCCGTTGGACTGCATGATCCCCAAAGAGTCCTTCCGGCCCAGTTCCTCGATAAGGTGTCCGATGTATCGCTGCATTTTCGGGGAAACATAGGCGTTGATAACCGTTGTGGAGGTTCTTTCAAATTCCCTGAATTCAGCAAGAATTTCATGGGAAAGCGATAGTTGTAGTCCAAGGGGCGCCAGTAATTGCCTTATCTTTTGTTCATGACAAGGGTTCACATAGGAAAAAAGAAAACAGACTGCCACCGACTCGACGTCAAGATCCTTGAGGCGTCTGCCCACTGTTTCAGTCTTTTGAATATCCAGTGGGATAAGTTCTTCGCCTGTCTGAAGAATTCTTCCCGGAAGACCGAATCTTAGATCTGATGGAATGATGTGAGGCTCCTTGCAAAAGGAAAGATCATATAGTCGGGTGCGGTTCTGGCGCCCGATTTCTATAATGTCCTCGAACCCTTTATTGGTGATCAATGCGGTTTTGGCTCCGTTTCTTTCGAGAATGGCATTGGTGGCCACCGTAGAGCCGTGTATTATCTGTTTTTTCCTTCCGTGTGCCAGATAGTTAAGCCCGTTAAGAACGGCCTCTGCAGGATTTGACGGGGTGGAGAGCACTTTGTAAACGCCCCACGTTTCGCCTTGCTTGTAAACAAAATCGGTAAATGTTCCTCCTGTATCCACACCGATAATCATTCACCCCTCCGGTTAGTCATTTGTCATTTACTTTATTCAATCGGCTGAAGATGGAATAGAAAGTTGTCATATTCATATTTTATTTAGTGCCCATCCAAAAATCTATATTGGGCACAAATTAAGTTTCCAATGCAGAAATGAGCAATTTTTCGCAAGGTCAAAGAAATCAAGGAATTACGCGGAGGCGTACAAGTGGTACGCCGCACAAGTAATTCCGCAGATTGACGCAGAGATTGCGGAAAAGGGCCATTTCTGGATGGAAACTATTTAAGATTCAGGCATACCCTGTCGTTAGACTGCCTCGATCGTTGAAGGGGGCTTCGGCGCTATATTATACGTAACGCTTACGATGCCCGGCACATCTCGGATAATCTCGCTGGCGAGCTTCTCGAGAATTTCGAACGAAAGCTGCGTCGGTGTTGCAGTCCGCGCGTCCACGCTTTCCCAGCAACGCACCTCGATCTGCTGACCGAAGTCGCGTTTCCCGTCGCGCATTCCGGTTACGCGGTCTTCATGAAGAATCGCCATATACTGGA
>JAYEFV010000093.1:16582-17661 GCA_034658755.1 Thermodesulfobacteriota bacterium
GAACGCATCGGTGTCCTTGAGCAGACGCTCGACAACCACTGTTGCCTTCCGGACCGTCCGGATGCGTTCCGGGGTCACTTCGCCGATCACCCGTGCCGAGAGGGCCGGACCCGGGAACGGGATGCGCTCGAATATCTCGGCCGGAAGTCCAAGGGCCTTGCCAACCTTTCTTACACCGTCCTTGCGAAGCTGAATAAGCGGCTCGATGATATGGTAACCGAAAGCTTCCTTGGGATCGATTCCCAATTGCTCAAAGACATTGTGCTGCCGCTTTATCCCTGCAACGGTCTCGTCGATATCGGTCAGAATAGTTCCCTGGATAAGGTGTTTTGCTCCGCTTTCTTTGACGATGCGTCCAAATACATCTTTGTAAAAGGACTGGGTAATGGCCTCGCGCTTCTCTTCCGGGTCCGCGATTCCTTTGAGTGCAGCGAAGAAATCTTTGTTCGCATCAACTACTTCAACCGTAACGCCAAGCTTTTGGAAAAAACCCGTAACCTGTTCCGGTTCTCCCTCTCGCATGAGGCCGTTTTCGATGAAAACGGTCTTAAGGCGCTTCCCCAGGGCCCGATGGCCGAGCATCGTAACCGTAGACGAATCCACGCCTCCGGAAAGGGCATTGATCGCCATCCCGTCTCCAACCATGTGCTGAATCTCTTTGACCTTATCATTGATAAAATTCTCTGTGTTAAGCTCCTGCGCAGTAATCTCTTTAATCATATGCATAGCTCCTTTTCATATAATTAAGGCAAACCCTTTAAAAAGGATTCGCCTTATTGAAAAATGACAATCGCAACAATTTTAAAGCCCTGATATTTACAGAAAAATAGCAATCACAATATTTGAGATTGATGATTTCAAACTAAATCTCAACTATCGGCTGGATAGTATTGATTTATTGTTCAAGACAGCTTTCGTGAATTATCTCTCAAAAGCGGCAACTTTATTAATCCTTACAAACCCCTTTTTTTATTGCCAAATTTAGATTTATACAATCCCCTAACTCACAAGCCCGTTTCCAATCAGAACAGGCCTTTGTCTTATTCTCTAATTTCACCATATAGACAAACCCCCGGTTG
>JAYEFV010000094.1:0-4882 GCA_034658755.1 Thermodesulfobacteriota bacterium
TGACATTCCTCTATTTAATTTCTGTCAAGAGGAATTTTACAATAACCCAACTTTCCATTTTCCCAGAACCCAATATTCCAGTGTTCCAATATTCCAACATTCCAATTGTGAGCGAAGCGAACTAACTTGTATATACCATACACCATATTTTAGTCATTGATGACGAAAAGCCGAAATCACCATAAATTTTTGGAGATACACTATGGAACCTGTATGCATTTTGATACCTTTGTTAATTTTCATAGGTGGATGTTATCTGTGGTATAAAACTTTTTTCTAATAAAGCATTTGTTCTCCTACTTCTTTAATTTGGCCTGTACTAGATTTCTTTTCCTGAAATAGACTGCCCGCCTTCTTTGAGACTTTTGCAAAACGTTTCCTTTTGACCAATTCCGGTGTCAGGTGGTACATCCCGCCAACGGCGGGGCTTAAATTTTAATCCTCAAGATACTCAATGTATTACTGCCCCCCCGTAAAATGCGAAGCTTATTATTCTCCGAGGCCCTAAAAAGGGATGTCGTCATCCTGTTTGTCCGGAAGTGATGGGGTCGAGGATTCCGGAGTAGGGGGGCTATATGTATCGGCGGAACCTTTTGGACCCAGCATTTTCATATCGGATGCAATAATCTCAGTAGTATATCTTGTAACACCATCCTTTTCCCATGATCTCGTCTGAATTCGACCTTCAATGTAAACCTGTTTGCCCTTTGAAAGGTATTCACCGCATATTTCACCAAGTTTATGCCAGGCAACAATACGATGCCATTCTGTACGTTCTTGCATTTCTCCTGTATTTTTATCCTTCCATCTCTCAGATGTGGCTATGGTGAAATTGGCAACGGCAGTTCCGTCTGGTGTATAACGAACTTCAGGATCTCTTCCAAGGTTGCCGATCAGAATTGCCTTGTTAATCATGTTTTACCTCCATTCTTTTGAGACCTTTGATTAAGCCGTTATAAAAAAAATCGTAGGCGTTCACGGGTTCAAAGGTTAAGGGGTTCAAGGTTCCATTCTCGTCCCCGGACTGCATTTGGGATGCGTATTTACGAGAAAAGCGTAAATTTCGTCAGGCCTAATCCAAAATTTGAAGCCAAATTGGCAATTACTTGGGAAAAAGAACATTTGTAACGAGGACTTCGGATCTTCAATGCCTTCTTTGTCCTTAACCCTGAACGTTGAATCCTGAACCTGTGAACGGTTACAAAAAATCTTTTTGATAGATATAAACAACCGTTTATAATGTCAAGATAATCCGGCGCCAGGGTAAACGCATTTGAATCCCAATACAGGGAAAACGCTCCACGACAGCGTGTATCTCTTTCCAACCGACTGAAACTTGTGTTTAAGCACCCGTAAGCCCGAGCCGTGCCAGAGTTATTAAGAACAATTCGTAGCTAAATTATCCCATTGATTTTTTAAGTCATAATTTCATTCGGCTTGGGCTAACGCGTGCTAAAGCCCTTCAAACAGTCATTCGGTTTCCAAGAGAAACACGCCGTCGCTACGCTGTACCGAAATCAAATGCGTTTACCCTGGGAAAATATTGTCGGATCATGGATTATAAAACATCTCGGATATTTTATGTGATATTGATATTAAATAGATATTCTCATTGACAGCAAGCTTTAACTATATAATATCTGGCCAGATAATTTACAGTAAAAATCCGGATCTGTTTGAAAGGAGAAGCACGGATGATACATTTAAAGTCGGTTGATCTTAAAAAAGAAAAAATGGAATCATTGGTTATTCCTGTTTGTGAGGATAAAAATGTTTTTGAAGACAAAATTATAATTTCTCTTATAAGAAAAGCAAAAAAAATTAAGGAATTCAAAGGTGGTAAAGATGATGAGGTTACCTTTTACGACCTGGCCGAGGTTAAAGCTGAGAGAGTGATTTTTATAGGGCTTGGAAAACTTGAGAAAATCGACAGGGAGGCAATGCGTGCCGCGACCGGCAAAGCAGTAAAGGCATTAATCAAGAAAAAACTTTCAAATGTTTTGATAGCTGTTCCCGTGGCAAAAAAAATCAATATGGAAATGACGTCTATGCTTGAGGCAATGCTGGAAGGCGCCTATTTGGGGAATCATGTTTTTGATAAATACAAAAAAGAAAAAAAGCATACCCCGGTTAAAAAGATCGATTTTCTTGTCAAACCTGATGAAATTAGAAAGTATAGCCGGTTGTCGTCACGAGTTCACACTATTTGCCAGGGGACTATTCTTGCAAGAGAGTGGGTCAGTACGCCGTCTAACGACAAAAGACCCGAACGTTTTGCCAGGTCTATTGTTGCGTTGGCCAGAAAAGAGAATCTCAAGGTAACCGTTTTGGGTGAAAAAGAGCTGAAACAGAAAAAATTCGGGGCAATAATGGCGGTTGCGGCCGGAAGCCGGAGCAAGCCCAGAATGGTAATTCTGGAACATAATCCAAAGGGGTCTAAAAAAACAGTTGCACTTGTGGGAAAAGGCGTAACATTCGACTCGGGCGGTATCAACCTGAAGCCTTCGTCAGGTATGGAAGAAATGAAACTGGATATGTCCGGTGCGGCTGCGGTTGCCGCCACACTGATCACCGCAGCAAAGCTTAAATCCGGATTTAGAGTTATCGGCATCCTTCCTATTGTTGAAAATATGCCGTCAGGAAATGCTTCCCGCCCGGGAGACATTATCAAAACCTATGATGGAAAAACCGTGGAAATAGGGAATACCGATGCCGAGGGCAGACTGATATTAATTGATGCCATCTCTTATGGAATTGAGAAATATAAACCCTGGACCCTCATTGACATGGCCACGCTGACCGGAGCCTGTGTTGTGGCTCTGGGCGAAAAGATCGCCGGAACTTTTTCTTTTGATGATAAATTGGCAGAAGATATTATTTTGTCCGGCCAGAAGACTCATGAATGCTGTTGGCGTCTGCCGCTGACTGAAGAGTATAAAGAACTTTTTAAAAGCGATTTCGCTGATATGAATAATGTGGGCAGCACCCGTTATGGTGGCGCCATCACCGCTGCGCTGTTTCTCTCGGAATTTGTTAAAGATACCCGCTGGGCCCATATCGATATTGCAGGTCCGGCTTACGCAAAAAAGGAATCTGCATACTGCGGCGCCGGCGGCACAGGCTTTGGGGTCCGGCTGCTTTGTGATTTACTGGATAAGTTGTGATGAAGCAAAATTCAGATAAACCCTAATTTCCATCACGACTGATCTTTGATCAATGCGTTCGCAATTTCTATGTCATAGGTCTGCTTGGGTTTAAAATCCCCTCCTTTATGCATATCCGTGGCTTGCAATATGGCGTCGTAGGGTAACCATCCGTGCTCCTTCCAGAGCTTGGGATCGTCTTGATTCCATAGCCGGAATTCAATGATATCCGCTTGTTTCCGCACATACATGCGAACCCGTTTGTTTTGAGGAAGAGGATAATAATAAAGGCCTCTTTTATCTTTCATGAATTGTTCTCCATCTCTATAAATTTATCACCTTGTATTTGTAATAGATAAAGTTTTTTATGGGCATTGCCGGTATTATCAAAGGAAGTTGTCCCTGTTACCCCCTGAAAGTCTTGAAGGTTCATTATTTCATTTTTTATTTCACTTCTTGATTGAATATCATTTCGGCTGACCAGGTCAAACAATATCATTGCTGTATCATAAGCAACCGCTTCAATAAATCCGGGTTTATCATGGAAAGTTTCCTCAAACATTTCCACAAAATCCTTTACTTTTTGTGAATTACTTCCGGCAAAAAAACCATCGGCCATTATGGCGCCCTGAATAAATTGTTTGGCCATTTGGATTAGGCGATCGGAATGCCACAGGTTGGTTCCGAAAAGATGCACACCCACAACATCGTAAAAAGCAAGCTGGGGTACTAGGAGTCCTGATGTGGTCGGGCCGTCAGGAATAAAGACGGCTTCAAAATCAACAGCAGGTTCAGCCGGTTTACGATCTGAATTTTCAGTTTTTTCTCGGGATTGTTCAGGAATCTCGATTTGGGCTTCCAAAGCCGCAGCCTCATGAGTCGTCACAGGCCCGATAATAGCCCCGATCCGTTCCTCGGACAATTCACATACAGCCTGGACAGCTTTTTCAGGATCAGATTCTGTATCTTTTACAATCAATTTTATTGGAGAGCGGTTGTTTTGGGAATTAAACTGAGCCAGGGCCATTTCAATACACTTCAATATCTTGTTGCCATAAATTGTGTAAGGGCCGCTTAACGGGAGTAAACATCCTAACATATTATGTTTAAAGGTAAATTTTTCATTGATATCTTGGATTATTTTTTTTGCCGGTTGCACATTTTTGTTTCCCGGGAATTTTTTAATGAACTCTGACAACAGTCCGACAGCATCCTCGTATTTTTTCCACTCAACTTTGCCAAGTCCCACCCGGTAAATGAAATATTCCACAGGCAACTCATTTTTAAAACGGGTTAAAAGAGAAATTATAGTTGCCGGATCAATCGCCTTGGCCGCAGATTCTATCTTTAAAATTATCTCTTCTTTTTCCTGTTTCTCAGTTTTTGTATATGCCATAAGATAATAATTTAAGGCTTTGGCCGGAGAACCTATGGCCATATATGAATCACCGACAAGGCTGTAGGTTCTGAGAATGTGAACCCTGAAAAAAGTCTCTTCCGGGACATCGGCCGCATGGCGGATTAACTGCTTGTAATTCCCTTGGTTAAAGAAGGTTACAAGAATTTCAACTCTGGCATCTGAAGCAACGGGGCTGGAAGGATATTCAGCAATCAGGCGGTTATAGATGGTGCGTGATTCACCATTTTTTCCTAATGCGGTATGGATCAACCCTTTTTTCATTAACGCTTCTGCGGCAAGGTGCCCATCAGGAAAACGTGAAAGATATTTGTCATAAATT
>JAYEFV010000095.1:0-3017 GCA_034658755.1 Thermodesulfobacteriota bacterium
ACTATCTTAGCCGGCCTGCCCCAGGCGCCGAGCAGATACTCTCCCTTCAGATATCCGGAAAGGGCAAAGCAGCGACAGATATATGTTTTAAACAGGATGGTTGAGGAAGGCGTTATAACGAATATTCAAGCTACGGAGGCAATCAACAAAGAGCTTGATATCAAAACAAGGAAAAACTGGTATATCGAAGAAGTTCCCGTTTATACCGAGCACATCAGGCGTCATGTCGCAAAAAAATACGGTGACGACATCTTATACAAGGAAGGGCTTAAAATTTATGCTGCGGTGAATATTGAAATGCAAAAGATTGCGCGTGGAGAAATAGAAAAGGGGCTATTTGCTCTGGATAAACGCCAGGGGTATCGGGGCCCGATAAAGCATTTACAGCCGGAAGAGATCGAATCGTTTTCAAAGGAGCTTCAGACTGAGCTGGAAAAAACACCCCTTGAAGGGGGAAAGCTCACAGAAGGCGTTGTGATAGAGGTAAATAACAAGAATGATACGGTAGTGGTTCGAATAGGCAATACTTTGGGAATAATAAGAATTGAGGATATGCGTTGGGCAAGAAAACCTGATCCGGAGATTGCCTATTTCGAAACCAGAGTTCAACATCCCGGAGAGGTTTTGTCCGTGGGTGATGTTATACATGTTAAGGTTAAAAATAAAATTTTTAATACAAACCGATGGTGGCTTGACCTGGAACAGGTTCCAAAGGCTCAAGCCGCCCTGCTGAGTGTCGAGTCGGAAACCGGTTATGTGAAAGTAATGGTCGGTGGAAGGGATTTCAGAGAGAGCCAGTTCAACAGGGCCGTCCAGTCGAGGCGGCAGCCGGGTTCAGCGTTTAAACCCATAATATATGCAGCAGCGCTTGACAAGGGATATACACCTGCAACCATGATCATCGATTCACCG
Organism: Thermodesulfobacteriota bacterium; assembly: GCA_034658755.1. Taxonomy (GTDB): domain Bacteria; phylum Desulfobacterota; class Desulfobacteria; order Desulfobacterales; family UBA11574; genus S5133MH16. The sequence goes on from JAYEFV010000095.1 coordinate 913, forward strand.
ATTGTGTATCAGGATACGAAACATGACTTTACGTGGAAACCCAGAAACTATAAGGAAAAATTTTATGGCCCCACAATTTTTCGCAATGCCCTTGCAAAATCACGCAATGTTGTAACCATAAAAATTTTAAGAGATATCGGTATTGATTATGCTATAGATTATGCCAGAAAACTTGGAATCGAGTCAAAATTGAACAGGGATCTTTCAATAGCTTTGGGATCTTCGGGTGTATCTTTGCTGGAGCTTGTCAGGGCTTATTCGGTTTTTAACAATAGTGGCTATTTTGTAAGTCCTGTCTTTATAACAAAGATTGTGGGCAGAGACGGAAATGTGATCGAGGAATCGAGTCCTGTCAGAGAAAAAGTCATCGAAAAAAATACAGCCTATATCATGACCAGTCTTCTTGAGGGTGTGGTCAAGCACGGAACCGGACACAGGCTCAAAGCATTGAACCGGCCCGTGGCAGGCAAGACTGGTACAACAAACAATCTTCATGATGCCTGGTTTGTAGGATACACGCCACGGTATACAACCGGAACATGGGTGGGTTTTGATGATGAAGCCTCCCTTGGAAAGTTCGAAACCGGCTCCAGGGCTGCAAGCCCCATATGGCTCGGTTTTGTCCAGAAAGTACTGGAAGGCAAACCCATTAGAGTATTTCAGGTTCCCGAAGGCGTGGTCTTTTCTAAAATCGATGCTGAAACCGGTTTGTTACCCATACCCGAATCTAAAAAGACCATTTTTGAATGCTTCAAAGAAGGATCCGTACCCACCGAATATACCCAGGAGCCGAGTTCAATGACAGAACCGGAGCAGTTTTTTAAATCCGATATGTGATGAGTTCAAAAGCTCGGACGCGGGCCAATCGGAAGCTGTTTTTGGCAATTCCTATAAAAACTTTTTTCTGATTATATCCGAAACCTGTCTTGTTAAAACAAGCACCTTTTTTGCATGATCAAGGCTAAGGGAACCTGTTCCGCAGCTTGGCGTTATTAAGGTCTGGGCCAGTATTGTGGACTTATCAATTCCGATCGCTTGGATGGCCCGGGCCTGTTCCTCCCACTTGGCAACCAGTGAATCGGTCGTCTCTTTTTCAATGTCGTCGCTGTTTAGCGTAGGAACAATTCCCCAGGCCAGGATGCCGCCGGATTCGACAAAGCTCTTGACAAGATCCGGATAAAGGACCAGCTTGTCAAAAAAGGAATAGGCATCAAAGCTGATGATGTCTGTGGCAGACTCCAAAAGCAGGGACCAGTCGGCATTGGCGCAGACATGGATTCCAGCAAAACCGCCTTCATCATGGACCGACTCAATAACTTCCTCAAAGCAGTTTAAGACGTTATCACGGGATATGCTTATAAATGCGGATGAGCCGAATCCGGCCAGCGCAGGTTCATCGAAAAAAACGATGACCGGGCATCCGAATCCCGAAAGCTTTCTGACCTGCCACCTGGCTTTTTGAGCCAAAAGCTTTACCGCAGCATCCCTTAATTGCTCGTTATAAAAGACTGCCTTTCCGTTCCGTTCGGTTAACCCCAGCCCGAAGGTTATGGGACCGGTTATCTGGCCTTTAACGGCTACCGGGCGATCGGAAAGAGTCTGAAGTTGCTCCGCAAACGAAAAAAACCCTCCGGCCGTATCTGCTGTCAGAACAAATCTCGAATCTTCAAGAGCTATCTTTCCCTCCTTTACAGCCATATAATCTTCGTAAAATCCAAGGAGATCGTCATCAAAAGAGGGATCAGAGGTATCAATAAAGGATTCGTTCTTTTCCATTTTAAGGCCCGGAAAACCCGGCTGAAATTGGGTGATCATTCCTTCTTCCTTATACGCAGGAAGTTGAATCCATAAAGGAATCTCAGGGGTATACTCGAAAACCAGCCTTACCCCTTCCGCGTGATCATGCAGAGGAAGGCTTCCGATCAAAACCGGAAGACAATCGGCACGAAAGTTCGTTGTCATTTATTAGGTTCCTTTCATCTATTAGCCGCAAAATTCAGTTTACAAATTTAATTTGCTTGATCGAAAAAATGATTATCACAAGTGTTATCATTTTACAAGCAATAGCAAAAAATGAAGCTTCCCGCAGCAAGCTGCGGGGTATT
>JAYEFV010000095.1:3027-4868 GCA_034658755.1 Thermodesulfobacteriota bacterium
AAATTAAAATTTGCGGCTTTCTGGAATAGATTGACACGTAAATTTGCCGGTGTTATTATTAAAAAGTTAATTCGTAAAAACACCAATTCATCACGTTTTAGGTTTTAATATATTTTTAAAAGGGTTACCGTGACTAAAATCATCCAACTTGACGAAAAACTGCAACATACCAAAGAAAAAAAAGCTGAAATAATCAGAAAGCGCAAGATTTTGGCGGTACAAAAGATTTTTCAGTGCATCCACTGCGTTTTCAAATGCGAAAAATGTGGCACGCAGATCGGCTTTGAACAAGAAAGCAAGGTAAAAACGTTCGGCGATCTGCAGGTGCCATATCGTTTTTGTGAAAGCTGTTCTGAAGAATATGTTGATTACATCGATCGGCTGCAAGGCAAGGGCAATCCCGAATATTACTGGCACAATGAGGACTGGCTCAAAGTATGGCATATATGGATCGATTATAAAGGTGTCATAGACAGCTATTTAAAATCAAAAGAGTTTAAGCAGCTTTTGGAGGAACTAAAAGAGACGAGGCCCAATAAATAGGAGGATTGTATGTTTGGAATTGGAATGCCGGAACTTATTATAATACTAGTTATTATTCTGATTATTTTTGGCGCCGGCAAGCTTCCGGAGATAGGGGCGGGTATGGGTAAAGCCATAAGAAATTTCAAAGGCGCCACCTCAGAACCTGAAAAAAAAGAGCCTGACAAGATAGAAGAAAACAAAGAATCTTAACAAAACCCCCCTTGCATAACTGCACTAGCGATAAATTGCCTTCCCAAAACGGTCAAGCACTGGAGTATAGACAGGGGCAACCGGTTTGCCCGATTCCCTTTAGTCTGTATTTCCGAGGGGATATTGGAAAGCCGGAGATGGTTTGTCACGATTATTTTCAAAGGAGTGGCGTTTTTTATATTGTTCCTTTGAATGTTTTTAAAAAACCGTTAGCAGGTCATATCACATTTCTCGATATCCACACAATTTTTCCGATAATACGAAAGCCGTCCATCTCATTCCGGCTAAGATAAACAGGTTCATAATCTTTATTGTCGCTTCTGAGAACCAGTTTGCCAGGATGCTTCTCTATTCGTTTTACCATAATTGTATCTTCAATCCCCACGGCATATATTGATCCTGCCAGTATATCTTGTTGGGATGTATCAATCATGACCGTATCTCCATGTTTTAGTTCGGGTTCCATACTGGTTCCATAAATATCGATAAGGATCATATGTGAAGGTGACCCTTTACGATTGAGCCAGTCTGCACTGAACATCCAGTAATCATGGATATCTTCATCAACTTCAAAAGATCCGTCACCGGCGCAGAGCCTGGCTTTTACATGGGGAGCGCTCCTATATTCCGGAACAACCACGCTTCCATCCCTTTCCGCGATAAACATCTTCCCCTTGCCGGTCTCAATCCAGTCCGGATTGATGCCGTATTTCCGGAAAAGTTCCAGTATCCACTTGTCAGGAATAGTTCCCATCTTTTTTGCCTGGGTAATCCCGGCCCTGTTGATTCCAAGGAGAATTGCAAGCCTGTTTTGGGATGATATTTTAAGCGCTTCAAAAGCACGCCTGATAAATATGTCAAATTTCATGATTCATTTCCTCTATCTGAAGACGTAAATATGGAATTATATGTTAGTTATTATAAACATATACCTCATGTGTTAGGCTTTGTCTATGAATCACCGGCGGAAAGTCAGAGTTGCTTGCCATATCCAGCGGGCTTTTAACTCCCATGCCGCCTTTATTTAAAACATGAGTATATATCATAGTTGTTGAAACATCTTTATGCCCCAAAAGATCCTGGACGGTCCTAATATCATATCCCGC
>JAYEFV010000096.1:0-4845 GCA_034658755.1 Thermodesulfobacteriota bacterium
AGACGGCAGATAGCCCCGCCGGTGGGATAATAAACACCGGTGACACCACCGGTACCGATGGTGACAAAGGTTTGCTCCGCCTGGGTCGGCGCAACTCCTATGAAAAGTATAAAACCGAATAGAATTGCAATCGAAACAACAAATCCTTTCTTCATAACGACCTCCTTAATAAATTGAATTTTGGTTGGAATGATTGATGTGAGCGTTGACTTTTTTCTATTTTATAGCACCTCCTTTCGTTAAATTTGTAAGGATAGTGCTCAGGCGTGAGCGGGCCTATCCCGGAAAAAAAGGCTAATTTTGATAACAATTCTTTAACACAATTTGTCTCACTGCTCCGGTTTTTTGCTAGCGAAGCTGTGTGCCACAGGCAAAAGGCAATAGGAATAAGAAATATATTTAATTCCAACCCTCAGATTCAATCCAGGCCCAGGCGTTCCGCAACTTCAACAATGCGCTGAGCGCTTTTTATGACAGGTGTATCCACCATTTTGCCATCCAACACAAGGGCACCGGTGCCTTGGGTTTCGGTCGCTTTAACTATCCTGTGGCTACGAGAAACTTCTTCAGCGGAAGGAGTAAAGGCTCCATTTACAGGCGCAAGCTGGGAAGGGTGAATACATAGCTTGCCAGTATATCCCATCTCTCGTACTTTTTTACATTCCTTTAAAAGACCGGTTTCATCCCTGATGTTTAAATAGGGCGAGTCAATGGGCATTATGCCCGTCAGGCCACAGGCTAAAACCATTGATGCTCTGTGGATGAACATGGCATCCCATGACATCCGCGATCCAAGTTCAACGGAAAGATCCGCAACACCCAGGGCCAGACAGGACACCCTGGGGCTGGCAGGGACGATCTTTGCAGCGTTCAGTATCCCGCGGCTTGATTCAATCATAACCATGAATTCAAGCTCTGCTTTCATCTGGGATATCAAATCGTCATAAATTCGGACCTCTCCGGCAGATTCCACCTTTGGCAGTAAAACGAGGTCCGGTTTTTTCGCCCATTTTGCCATGGCGTTCATATCTTCAAGTCCGTGGAGAGTTGAAATCCGGTTTACCCTGAGGGCCACTTCCTTGTTACCAAAATCCACCTGTTCAATCATCCGACCTGCTTCCTTACGGGCAAAATCCTTGTTTTCAGGAGAAACCCCGTCTTCAAGCTCAATCACCACCACGTCGGTAGAAAGAGTGGCCGCCTTTTCAATTCTTTCCGGTTTGTCAGCAGGTACAAAAAGGATGCTGCGCCTTAAACGTGTCATCCACTATCTCCATTTCATATCATTGGGGGGGTATCAGACTCATCCATGTTATTGTGACCATAACGACAGTCTCTCAACAATGCCACGGAATTTAGACCTGTTGGCTGGTCCCGAATTCGGGCAGCTTTCCATCGTCGTATCCCTGGCGTTTAGCTAGAATGGTACGGGTATATGACATGATCAGATCGTTATTCTGGTTGTAAGCCCTTGTTTCAAAAGAGACGATACCCGTATCCGGACGTGATTTGGACTCCCTTTTTTCAAGGATTTCAGATTCTGCGTAAATGGTGTCCCCTATAAAAACAGGCTTAGGAAGCTTAATACTCTCCCACCCAAGGTTTGCAATGGTATTCTGGCTTGTATCCGCGACGCTCATGCCGAGGACGATGGCTAGCGTCAGGCCGCTGTTGACAAGCGGTTTTCCAAACATTTGTTTTTTTGCAAAATGATGATCAAAATGAACTGGATGTTTGTTCATGGTCAACAGCGTAAACCACGTGTTATCGGACTCAGATATGGTTCTGCCCGGCCAGTGCTTGTAGATATCGCCGATGCTAAAATCTTCATAATAACGTCCGATATATGGCTGATATACGGTCATTTTTTAACCCCCTCTTTTTTAAATTCGGATAGTTCGTCTTTACTGTAGCCACCCAGACTGGTTAAAACACCCTCCGTGTCTTCTCCCATAGCTGAACCAGGCTTAAATTCGGGCTTATACCCACTAAATTTAAAGGGAGGCCCGGTTTGTTTGATTCTTCCAAGTCCGGGATGATCATAATCGATGATCAAGCCCAGGGCATCGACCTGGGGATCTCTTAGCGCCTGGGGAATGCTGTTCACCGGAGCCACTGGAAGCTTGCCTTCCAGCATTTTTACCCACTCGGCTGTAGTCCGGTTTTTGAACTCTTGCGACAAGATTTCCAAGAGAGCATCCCTGTTCTGATACCGATCTTGCATGGTCAAAAAACGCGGATCCTCGCCCAATTCCGGAAGCCCCATTTCCCTGACAAGAGAAAAATAAAATTTATCCATTTGCGCCATAACCATGAGCCAGTTATCTTTGGTCTGGAACAATTGAGAAGGCACAATGCTCTGATGCGCACCCATGGGCAGTTTTTTCGGCTCCCATCCTGTGGAAAGATGCCAGGTGTTTAGATAATTACAATATGTTATGGACAGCTCCAGAAGGCTCGTATCCACCGTACAGCCCACACCGGTCAAGCGACTTTTGTGAATAGCCGCCATCATTAAAAACGCGGCATTTGTCCCAGCCGCCATGTCAATTACAGAAACACCGCAACGGGCGGGCGGTCCACCGGGTTCACCGCCCATCCATACGATTCCCGACAAGGCCTGGGCGAGGTAGTCGTATCCCGGATGGCTTTTCCGGGGACCTACTCTGCCATACCCGGTTAAAAAGCAGCATACAAGTTTGCGGTTGTACTTTTTGAGGTGCTCATAGGTGATCCCAAGCTTATCGGGCATGTTTCCTTTTGGATTTGCAAACAGCACATCCACTGACGGCAGAAGACGATACAGTGCCTCCATACCTTTTTGAGATCTCAGATCCAAGGCGATACTTTTTTTATTACGGTTAAGACATTGATAAAACAGGCTGTCACCATCTTTTGCTCCAGGAGGGACATATCGGGAAACATCCCCAACAGACGGGTCTTCGATTTTTATTATTTCCGCCCCGAGATCGGCCAGCTGTAAAGTGGCCCATGGCCCTGCGCCGTATGATTCTATCGCCAATACACGGATATCAGCCAATGGCTTTGGATTCTTCATTTTACAATACCTCCTCATATGTGCGGGGGAGCACGTTTAGAAGTTTCATTTATCGTTAATTCGTTCCAGTAAATGCTAATATATCTTCTAACAGCATTTTATATCCTGGTTGGATTTTGTGAATTTCAGCCCTCTCTTCTATTTTTTTTGTCTCATATTGATTTACTTCCTTTGGGACAGGAACATTTCCCGGATTTGATATTCTTATTATAATTGCTCGGTGAAAATGGCATATCAAGTATACCTGCTTTAAATGCTCTAACAGTACCAATAGCAGCGTCTCCGTTGCCTATTTCAAACACCTGATCCAATATAGCTCTTGTTGCTTTTTTTAACATAATTTCTTCTTGTTTCATTTTATCAGAGCCTTCAAACTTCTCTCCGTTCAACATGTTTATGACGTTTCGAGTTACCCTGCAGCCTTGAGCATTATTTGCCGCGGTAGGTATGCCATGTGCTTCATGAGTCGATTTGGTTATTATTACTGTTGCATTCGATAATGCTCCTATCGTTGCCCCTAATGTTATCAACGACAGGGCCTTTTCTTCATCTTTCGGAAATGCTCCCATATATTGATGAAAATAGGTTGTTAATTCGACATTTTTATAACCATTAATTTCAAGATACTCCCTGCAGACTTCTTCCATGACCTTTATAGCTACAATATCTTGAGTTATGTTACCCCCCATTCCATAACCCAAGCTATAATGGGTTATTCCCTGTTCGCAATCTAAAATACACTCTAGAATTGTTATAGCTAAAGTAATACATGGCGGAATTAAAACGCCTGTACATGGACCATAAGATTCTCGGTGAAGTTTAATTCCACCATGATCATAATAATATCGCATCAATCGTGATACATATTGCCACCTTTCAATTGACAGTTCTATCGAATCTGTTTTTGTGTAAGGTATAAGGCAGGTTATTCCTCCGCCTTCCATGCTGGTATATCCGCCTGCTAACAGAATTTCTGACAATAATCGCGGATATGGTGCACACGTTCTACCCACTAAAGGAGCATTAGTTTGTTCTTTTATTTTTCTTATTTGATTTACTCCCACGTTAACTGCAGGTAAACCATTTAAAATAGATCCATCACCCTTCATCATTCCTTTTTCTATTGCCCGCTGAGCTTCTTCAAACCTAGCATTTCTTGTATAGCTATCAATTGTAGTCGGAAGCAGATCAGCGCCACCTTCTATTTCTAATGTTTTGAGAAGTTGTATGTGGTCATCGACAATATTTACACCGCCCCTGGGCTGTATTAGAGTCTTCCTGTCCTTTTTAGCTTTAGTTAAAACAAATGCGGCATTGTGCTCTTCCGGCATAGATTTATGGTACTCAATAGCTTCATCTAAATCTACTATTTGCGCGCCTGTCGGCCATTGCTTTAAGACATCTTGCCTTTCTTTTAGCAGCCTTTTTTCTGTCCATTTATGATTTTTTATTTCCATTGTCATTAAACAACCTCTTCTTTTAATTGATTGGCATACTTCATATTGAAACCTTTATGCTGATATAAAAGTTGCCTAAGTAATTTGATTAAGATCGAACCCTAAATAGTATAAGGCACTATTTAGCTTTACTTTGAATTATAGATAACACTCGACTCATCTCATTTTTTACTATCATCAATGGCTCATCTACGCCCATTCCAGGTTTTGCAAGCATTTGTAATGGCCTGGTAGCGACAGCAACATTTGCACAAACCCTGGCGGAAACATCAGTTTCATTGCAGGTACCACCCAGATAGGCCCCAACCCCTTTTTCATTACAATAAAGGA
>JAYEFV010000097.1:0-17529 GCA_034658755.1 Thermodesulfobacteriota bacterium
TCTGCGTTGTGCTGCATTTCGTAATCATTCAACGTACGAAAAGTACGCCTCATGATTACAAAATTTGCACGCCTTGAATTTGAACTTTTTACGAAACCGTCTAAATCGGACTTTTTACGAGTTCATCAAATTTGGTTTGTTCACAAAATTGCCATTAATTTTTGTCTTGCTTTATAATATAGATTATAAATAGAAATAAAAAATGGATGCGGGTAATTTGGATTAAAGAGTGTCGATTGTCGATCGAAAAATGCAAAAAAATAATAAATTTTCAATAGTCAATCTTCAATTGGATGACATAGGGAGATATTATGAAAAACATTGCAAATCTTTTGTTCAAAGCAAAAATTTTAAAAGATATTCCCCGATCCGGTTACCATTTTCTTGGAGCTGGAAAGGAGTCTGTGGCCGAGCATTCATTTAGCGTTTCATTCATTGCTTTTGTCATGTCTCAAATAGAACCGGATGTTGACGCTCTCAAACTGATTGCCATGTCCCTGGTGCACGACCTGCCAGAGGCAAAAACCGGTGACCTTAACTACGTCCAGAAAAAATACGTCGTTGCAGATGAGAATAAGGCGGTTAAGGATATTACAAAAGACTTGCCGTTTGGTACAAAACTTGCCGATTTAATAGAGGAATTTAATGCATGCCGGTCAATAGAGGCCAAACTTGCACATGATGCAGACCAACTTGCACTCATCCTTGACTTAAAATCCCTTTCCGACATCGGTTACGAACCTCCCAAAAAGTGGTTGCCGTTTGCGTTAAAGCGTCTGCAAACCAAAACCGGTCGAACTCTCGCAAACAGTATTATGCAAACAGAATGGGATGCATGGTGGCTTGAGAATTATGTTGACAGCCCAAATAAAAAGGAATAAATATTTTTATTTGAATGAATTTGACTTAAGAATTCATTGTTAATTAATAACAAATTCACCGTATTGGAGGAAGAGATGAACGGACTTACAAACCCCCTTGGGACTTCTGTCGGGAAAAAGCTAATGATGGCGGTTACCGGTCTGGGCTTCTGCTGTTTTCTGACCATACATCTTGCCGGCAACCTGACCATATACGGCGGAAAAGATTTCTTTAATTCATATGTGGAGCATCTCCATTCATTAGGACCTCTTGTAACCCTGGCAGAAATGGGGCTTTTATTTTTTGCCATCATCCATGTTCTGACCGGTATGCTTCTTTTTTATCAAAACTATAAAGCCCGGCCGGTCAGATATTCGGTGAACAAACGTGCGGGCGGACGGACGCTTGGGTCGGCAACCATGCCGTATACCGGTTTTATTCTTCTGTTGTTTGTTATTTTTCACCTTATAAATTTTCATTTTGTGGATAAAACCCATACCACCACGTTTCAACTATTGGCCAATGCATTTGCAAACCCCATATATATATTCATTTATACGTTTGCGGTAATCATTGCAGCGATTCATGTGAGCCACGGGCTCTGGAGTGCGTTCCAGACCCTTGGGGCCAATCACCCGAAATATACCCCCTTTCTCAGGGGGTTAAGCATTGTTTTCAGCGTGGTTATCGGAATCGGTTTTGGTTTTATTCCTGTTTATGTTTCCCTGTTATTATAAGGAGCTTAAATATGCACCTTGATGCAAAAATACCTTCAGGTCCCCTTGCGGAAAAATGGGATAAGCACCGTTTTGAACTTAAGCTTGTCAATCCTGCCAATAAAAGAAAATATAATATAGTTGTGGTAGGAACCGGTCTTGCCGGAGGTTCTGCCGCTGCATCGCTGGCCGAACTCGGCTATTACGTAAAAAACTTCTGTATTCAGGACAGCCCCCGGCGTGCTCACAGCATTGCGGCTCAGGGCGGGATGAACGCCGCCAAAAACTATCAGAATGATGGTGACAGTATCTGGCGTCTTTTTTACGACACCATCAAAGGCGGCGATTTCAGAGCCAGAGAAGCCAATGTCTATCGTTTGGCCCAGGTGAGTAACAATATTATCGACCATTGCGTTGCCCAAGGCATACCTTTTGCCCGTGAATACGGAGGTCTTCTGGCCAACCGCAGCTTCGGCGGCGCCCAGGTGTCCAGGACATTTTACGCTCGCGGCCAGACCGGTCAGCAGCTTCTTCTGGGAGCTTACAGCTCAGTGATGCGCCAGGTAGCGGCCGGCCGGGTCACAATGTTCCAGCGCCGGGAAATGCTGGACATCGTGGTTATCAATGGGCAGGCACGGGGCATTGTTGTCAGAAATCTCATCACCGGAGAAATTGAAAGCCATGCAGCCGATGCCGTGGTACTGTGTACCGGCGGGTATGCCAATGTTTTTTACCTTTCCACCAATGCCATGGCATCCAATGTCAGCGCAATCTTCAGGGCATATAAAAAAGGGGCGTTTTTTGCCAATCCCTGTTACACCCAGATTCATCCCACATGTATCCCGGTCCACGGAACCTATCAGTCCAAACTGACATTAATGAGCGAAAGCTTGCGAAACGACGGTCGGGTTTGGGTGCCGAAAACCCCCGGAGATAAGCGGCCGCCCAACCAGATTTCCGAATCTGAAAGGGATTATTATCTTGAAGAAAAATATCCGAGCTTCGGAAACCTGGTCCCCCGGGATGTGGCGTCGCGCAATGCCAAGGACCAGTGTGATATGGGCAAAGGCGTGGGGGAAACCGGTTTTGCGGTATACCTTGATTTTGCCGATGCCATCAAGCGGGACGGCAAAGAGGTTATCGAACAAAAATACGGTAATCTTTTCCAGATGTATGAAAAAATAACCGCGTCCAATCCTTATGAAGGACCCATGATGATTTACCCTGCGTCTCATTATGTCATGGGAGGCCTGTGGGTGGATTACAACCTGATGAGCAATCTTGACGGACTTTTTGTCATGGGCGAAGCCAATTTTTCGGATCACGGCGCCAACCGTCTGGGCGCCAGTGCACTGATGCAAGGCCTGGCGGACGGTTATTTCGTTATTCCATACACTATCGGCGGGTACCTTGCGGGAACAAGTCGGCCGGAAATTACAACCGATCACCCGGCGTTCAAAGAAGCGACCCGTCATGTTACCGAACGTACCCGAAAGCTTCTTTCCATCAACGGGAAACGGACCGTGGATGATATTCATCGTGAGTTGGGTCACATTCTCTGGGAATACTGTGGCATGTCACGGAACGATGACGGTCTGTTGAAAGCCAGAAAACTTATTCAGGAACTTCGAGAAGAGTTCTGGAAAAATGCCATGGTTCCAGGTTCGTCGGAAGATTTTAACCAGAGCCTGGAGCGGGCCGGCCGGGTGGCCGATTTCCTCGAGTTTGCAGAACTGCTGGTTATGGATGCCTTTGAACGCAAGGAATCCTGCGGGGGTCATTTCAACGAAGCCTACCAGACCGAAGAGCATGAGGCCATGCGGGATGACGAGAATTTCTGCCACGTGGCTGCATGGGAATATAAAGGGGATGACAATGATCCCGAACTCCATAAGGAACCGCTTGTTTTTGAAAACGTCGAATTAACGCAAAGGAGTTACAAGTGACGAAAAACATAAATATAACCTTAAAAGTCTGGCGACAGAAAGGGGCCCATGTCAAAGGCGGTTTTGAAACATATCCGGCGACCGATATTTCAACGGATATGTCTTTTTTAGAGATGATCGACGTTGTCAACGAACAGCTCACTCTGGACGGCAAAGATCCCATTGCCTTCGATCATGACTGCCGGGAAGGGATCTGCGGAATGTGCGGTGCCGTGATCAACGGCCGTTCCCACGGCCCGGAAAAAGGGACTACCCTTTGCCAGCTTCACATGAGGCATTTTTCAAACGGAGATACCATTGTTATAGAGCCGTGGCGTGCCAAGGCGTTTCCCATCGTAAAGGATCTTGTAGTGGATCGCAGTGCCTTTGATCAGATCATTATTGCCGGGGGCTATATTTCCGTAAACACCGGAGGCGCTCCGGATGCCAACAGCATACCCATCGCACAGGAAATCGCTGAACTGGCCATGGATGCGGCTGCCTGTATCGGATGCGGCGCATGTGTTGCCGCCTGTCCCAATGCGTCTGCCATGCTTTTTACAAGCGCCAAGATTTCTCAACTGGCACTTTTGCCCCAGGGAAGACCTGAAGCGGCGAATCGTGCACTGTCAATGGTCAGAAAAATGGATGAGCTTTGTTTCGGCAACTGCAGCAATGAACGAGAATGTGAAGCAGAATGTCCCAAGGAAATTTCCATATCCAACATTGCCCGATTGAACCGTGAATTTGTAAAAGCAGGTTTGGTCTCCGTAGTAAAATAAAGCCCATCTCTAACGGCCGGCGATATGTATCCGGCCTGCCGCCTCGAGACCTTTCCAAAACGCTCCCTTATCCTTCCGTGAATTTATTTTATTCCCGACACTTCAGCAGTTCTTGGAACAGGACTCTTGACGGTTAAACAAAAAGTGTAATATTTGATGAATTCTTGAAAAGGCGTTTTCTTGACTTTTTACAATACCGCTAATATAAGGTGTTTATGAAAAATCTGTTTTCTTTCATTGATAATTTATCGGCAAAACTCGGTATTCATGAAACGTATTTTCATATACTGTTTAAAGCCCTGGCTGCGGTTGCAGGCGCATACCTTATTTGGTTTGTTCTAAAACGCGTTCTTATTTCTTTTGAGAAAAAAAATAAAAAGACCGAATTTTTAAAAATCAATATTCAAATTTTCAGCGTTATCCGTAAAGCGCTTCTTTACGGCCTGGTGCTTGTGGCCGGTACATATCTCGCCAGACTTTTCAATGTCATTCTTTTGGAAAAAATCTTTCAGGCATTCATGATTATACTCCTGGCAACTCCTGCAAAAGATAGTCTGTTAATCGTACTGGTCTACCTTGAGAAAAATTTAGCAGACAAAACAAAAACCAAAGTCGATGATATTATTTTCAACCTTCTCAATAAATTTTCAGGTGCTATTATTTATGCAACCGCTGCTATTCTTGCGTTAGACATTCTGGGGATCAATGTCATGCCCTTTATTGCCGGCGCAGGGGTGGCCGGTATTGCCATCGGCTTTGCGGCCAAGGATACATTGTCCAACCTTATCGCCGGGGTGTTGCTCATTATCGATCGGCCGTTTGAAATCGGTGATCGTATCGAAGTGTGGAGTGCTCCTGCCGGAAGTGCTACCTGGGGAGATGTTGTCGATATCGGCCTGCGCGCTACCAAAATCAAGACGACCGACAATATTGTAATTATCATTCCCAACAATGAAATTATGAAACGGGATATCGTCAACTACACGATTATTTCAACAAAGATCAGAGTCCGAATTAATATCGGGGTTTCATATGATGCGGATATTGAAAAAGCAAAGGAATTAATCAACAGTGTTGCAGGATCACTGGCCTGGGTTTCAAAGGAACCCCCGCCCAAAGTTGTTGTGAGAAATTTCGGAGAATCTTCGGTAGATCTTCAGTTGCGGGTATGGATTGATGATGCGCGAAAGCGTATAGATACGATTTCCTGTGTCACCGACAAAATTAAGGAGGCTTTTGATAAAAACGGGATCGAAATACCCTACCCCAAAAGGGACATTACAATAATAAATAAATCCCGAATAGAATCGGGGGAAATTCAAAAAACACCATAATAAATTTCTTGATTTGAAAACCTATTAAAGTTATTATCAAAAATTTCGCAAAAGCAAGGGATGTAAATTTTTAACCGTTTACGGGTTCAGAGGTTCAGGAAATAATAGTTAATAATTAACAATTGATTATTGATTATTGATTTTTAGATCAGGGTTAAGAGGTTTAGAAATAGTCGGTTCACCTAACAAATTTGAACCGTAGCCTTTAACATTTCAATCTTTTTATCGCATGATACCAGTATGATTATCGCATGATACCAGTATGAAAATTACAATACATGAGGTTGCCCAGTACCTTAATCTTCATGTAAGTACCGTAGAACGCTGGATACGCCAGGGAAGAATACCCATACAAAAAACCGGCAACGGCTATCTATTTAACGAATCTGCTCTGAAAAAATGGGCTGCACTGTATAGACTGCCGTTTTTAATACCCGAAAAAGTTAAATCTCGGGGGTATGAAGAAAAACTCGAAAATCTCCTGGCCGCCATGAAGCGTGGGGGTGTAGTGTATGATATTAAAGGAGATGACGTGGAAACGGCTTTGAAGTCTGCCGTTGAAAATATGCCTGTTTTATCCAAAACCTCAAAAAAAGAACTTTATCAACTCCTGCTTGAAAGAGAACGCCTTACATCAACCGGCATTGGCAAAGGGGTTGCCATTCCTCATCCCCGCGACCCGCTGTCGGATGCTTTGAAAAGCCCGATAATAAGCACATGCTTTCTTGAAAAACCCATAGATTTTGGCGCAGTGGATGACAGGCCGGTGTTTGTTATGTTTATTCTTTTAAGCCAGTCTATTAAAATTCATCTCCATCTTCTTTCACGGTTTTCTTTTTGTGCTCGCGACAATTCATTTGTGGAATTTTTAAAAACATCCCCTGATGAAGCATCGTTTTTTGCAAAAATAGCTGATTTCGAAAAACAACTCGATAGAGCAGAAACTTAGGTATTTGGCAATATGCGCATTTTTCAATCATGGCGCTTCCCTGCAAACTGGACCATTTTTCGTTTAGACGATCGTCTGTTGCTCATTTTGGTGGCCATTATTGTCGGCAGTTGCAGCGGTCTGGCATCCGTGGTTCTTAACCGATCCCTAATGCTCATGTTCGATTGGTTTCATCATTTACGCCATTACTGGTGGATTTTTGTGCTTCCGGCTATCGGCGCTGCGCTCTCTTCCCTGTTTCTGGAAAAAATCGTTAAAGAAGGGGCCGGGCATGGTGTGCCGGAAGTCATTTACAGTGTATCGCGTTACGGCGGCCTGCTCAGGTTCCGCTCAAGCTTTTCCAGGCTTATATCCAGCGCTCTTACCATTGGCAGCGGAGGTTCGGCAGGTCCCGAAGCCCCGGTTGTTATCAGCGGCGCGGCGATCGGGTCCAATATCGCAAAATATTTTTCCTTAAATGACCGCCAGCGAGTAACACTTGTCGGTTGTGGAGCGGCCGGCGCAATATCTTCCATCTTCAATGCACCGATTGCCGGCATGGTATTTGCCATTGAAGTGATCATCGGAGAATGGAAATCCGTAAATATCGTTCCCATTGCCATTGCGTCGGTAGCGGGTACTGAAATCAGCCGCATTCTTCAGGGAAACCAGATTCCTTTCAGCCACCGCCTGTTCAATATCAGCCATATGGACATTCTTGCCTGCGTTGGATTGGCTGTATTGACTGCTGTTGCTTCAATTCTGCTCACTCGGCTGCTCAGATCCATGGATAAAATAGCAAAGAAATTGCCGGCCCCTTTATGGATACGGGCAGCCATAGGCGGTTGTGCGGTTGGCCTGATCGGCCTGTTTCTTCCGGAGGTTCTGGGTAAAGGGTACCATGTGGTTCAAACCACGATCGAAGGTGCTTTTTCACAGGGGCTTGTTATTGTGGGAGTTGCTACGATCGCAAAGATAGTTGCCACCGCTTTGACCCTGGGTTGGGGGGGATCCGGCGGAATATTTGCTCCCTGCCTGGTCATCGGATGTCTTGCAGGATTGACTTATCACCATGGTCTTGCTTTATTATGGCCTTCTGTAACATGGGTAAACCAGGGATGCTTTGCTTTGCTGGGAATGGCGGGTCTTATCAGCGGGATGCTCCAGGCGCCGCTTACCGGAATCTTTCTTATTGTCGAGATTACCGGAGGATATGAAGTTATTCTGCCGCTGATTATTGTATCTGCTATTACGACAAGCCTTTGCCATTATATTGAGCCTGCGGCTTATTATATGAAAGAACTTGTAGACTATGGACACCTTCTAAGACCCGGCACCGATGCACGGGTTTTGTCCGATCTCAATGTTTCGGAACTTGTAGAAAAGGACTGCATTGCCGTAACACAAAACATGCTGCTGCGCGATTTTATCAACATCGTCAAAAAATCTCATCGGAACTATTTCCCGGTGGAAAATGAAGAGACCGGTCATTTTATGGGAATAATTCATTTGGACGATATCCGGCAGTATCTCTTTAATCCGGTCATGTATGATACGGTATTTTTAGGCCAGATCATGAATACCAAGGTTGAAGTGATCGATCCTGACGACGATTTGGCCGATGTTATTCGCAAAATGGATGCAAATCGTCTTTTTTCCATGCCGGTTGTTGTAAACAACAGGTTCATCGGTCTGATTTCAAAAGGGCATCTTCTGGATCAATATCGCAGAGAGCTTATGGTTCAGACGAGCCAGTCGATTTGATAAAAATTACAGAAAGGAGAGTCAAATGAATCACCAACTCCTCCATATTTTCCGAAACAGTTCTCTGGGGAGGGAAACGCTGCTCCAATCGATCTATTTTTCCAAGCAGACAAAAGTCTCCCCGGTTATTTACATCCCCAAGTCTAATAAATTTTTAATGTATTTTGAAAACGATGTGGTCCAGATTGACCTTGACAATTCGTATCTTATGTTCCCGGACACCGCCTTGGAACACGCGACCGAACTGTTGGAACAAGCAGGCGTGGAACCCAGATTTTTAGATCCAAAACATTATACAGCCTCAACCCTGCCGGATATCCATACGAATTTCGACTACATGAGCTGCCCTCGAAGCATCGTCGACCTGTCTTCAAAAATCGGCCTGGGTTACATAGGGCCACGGGTCAGACGCATCGTTAAGTCCGCACAATTTCCGGTTCTTATCACCAGTCCGGTTTATAAAAAGTGGGAAAGTATTGCCGTATTTTTCGGCGGTTCGGTCAATGCGTTCAATGCCTTAAAACTGGGATTTCGTATATGCAGAATTTCCGGCATGCCTCTTGACGTTTTTACCCTGTTAGAAAACAAATCACAGGAATCATATGAAAAGCTTATCAAGGAAGAAAATTTAGAAACGGAAATGAGCCATTATGTGAATAATTGGCATTTTTTAAAAAACAGGACGCTTGAAGAAAACCTTTATGATGTGCCTCATAACGCCCTTGTTGTCCTGGGTGCATATGGTCACCACCTTTTGAAAGATATTGTTTTTGGGAGCAAAATGGAAAAAATTCAATCTACCATATCTAACAATCTTTTAATCGTAGGTCCGAATTACACCGCAGCCATATAGGCATTTCTATTTTGAACGGTCACAATCTGTGCCATTAGATTCTTAGTCGGGTGTCGAGACCTTTACAAAACGATCACTTTTTTTGAGCAGGAGAGATATTTTTCAGATAACCGTCAATGACTTTCTGTGGATCTATTTGAAGTATTTCCGCATACTGTCTTAAAAAATTTTTTAAATAAATGTTGGGAGGAAGACTCTGGATCCGATTTTCTTCCATGGACTTTAAAACAGAAACACTGATTTTAGTAACGGCATTAATTTCAGATAGTTCGATCCCTGCTGCTTTTCTCATCTTTTTTAAATCATCACCTGAGATCAAATCTTTAGAAAGGACTTCGTTGGAGAGCGTTTCGATTTCCTTTTTTCTCGATTTCTTTCTGACCCTTTCATCAAAATTGTCGCTGTCTGTCATATTACATGTATGAGCATGGGGCGGCTTTCTTCGATTTTGAATGGATGTAATTGACACTTCAATTTGTCCGGAATCGAGAAGAATAGTATCGTATGCGGCCCTTTTGTTTTCATCTATCAGCGTTGAAAAAGCCTCTTTAACCGTTTTAAGAATGTTATCTCTTTCTTCATTTGAAAACAAAGAATAGGTAACCAGGGAATCCTCGTTATACATTGACAGCGTATCTTGGTAAGCACGTTTGATCTCAAAAGAGACGGAATTTGCTGGAATTTTTAAAATTTCGTAATAATTTAGTCCCTCGAAATTTTTCATGATATTTCCCCTGTAACAGGTATCGATGGTCTGCTGTTGATTATCTTTTCCGCAATTTTTTTTATATCGATTGCGGGTGGCGCATAAGGGTATTTATGGATAAAAACTTTTTTTGAAAGAACCGAATCATGAATTCGCACATCATAACCGACATTTCCAAGGAACTGAAAATTAGAATAAAAATGCCTATTGCATAAGTCTTCAATTTTATTTCCAATGGTTTCATCTAAATTTTTGCGAAACTGATTTAAAATAAACTTGAATTTAAATTCGCTTAAACTGTTTCTCAAAAAATTTTCACGATCAGGATCATATTTTAACACAATTTCTATGATATCAGGCGATGTAATTACTTCGTGATTTGGGCGGATAATAGCTTTCTTTACCGCAGAGTTAAAGGAGTGCCGTTTAACGATATGTTTCAATTTTCTTAAATAGACAGCCTTAATAAATCGAAAGGAATTTTCGATTGCTGTGGGTTCGGGTGTACATATAAAAATTCCCTGATTTGAGGTTAAGAAAAAATCGAGAGTGTTAAAATTTGTTCCGGTGCCAAGGTCGATCAGAATGTAATCGAAAGAAAGCTTTTGTATAGCGTTTATTATTTTTAGTTTATGCGCATGTAACAAATTCGCAATTTCCATGGAACACAGCGAAGAACTTATAAAAAATAGATTCTGTATAACGGTGGGAACAGCCGTATTCTCAAGATTCTTCACTGTTTTATCTAAAAATCTGTTTATACCTCCTTGCTGGTCATTAATCCCCAGCAAGGTGTGAAGGTTTGAACCGCCAAGGTCCAAATCGATCAGTACAACTTTTTTGCCCCACTTGGCCACCAGTGCTCCAAGACTGGCTGTGATAAAGCTTTTTCCAACACCTCCCTTTCCACCGCCAATTGGATATATTTGGGTCATTTAAAATGGCACTCCTGATCGTTAGCCGGCATTTCTCATTATCAATAGCAATTAAGACCTTGTTACGAACCCATCTAAATGGATATGTTTAATCATTAGAGACAGAACCGAGTATTTTATATAGCTTAATTTTGTAGTATAAGTCAAATAGATGCACGGCAATGACTGCCATAATAAATCTGGGTATCCAGAGCCAAAATGCACTGAGTTCCAGAAATCAAAACAGGGCCGGGTCTTCAACCATGGAGGCTATTCCACCGTAACTTCCGGTAAGCATTCCGACAATAAGGGGCAGGGCTGCCATAGGGGGAAGATTCAGCAGATTCATACCGGATTTTAAGAGGAAAACTATTTTCTCATATTTTCCGGATTGCAGGTAATACAGTCATATATGAGATTTTTAAGCCTTTGCTGTAGAACCGAGAAAGAGTAATTGCGTGTTGCAATTTCGTAGTTTGTCTCGACCATTTTTTGACGAAGTTCCTGGTTTTCAATAACCTCTCTTGCCTTGCGAACGGCATCCTCTGTAACATAGCCGTCTATTTCTATGGCAAGAAACCCTTTGGGCTCGATGTCAAATGTATAAATTGAATATTTGTTTACAACTATGGGTTTGCGAAAGTATACGGCTTCAAGAAAGGCATTCCCAAACCCCTCAAAAGTGGACGGATACGTGACAAGGTCGGCATGTGGATAAATGTCATCCAGCGTGTAAATTTTCTTTCCGGTTTTAGTCATTCCCCTGCGTTCATTAATAATATCTGACACAAAAACAGTGTTGACATTCATAAGCTTTGAATATTCCATGATTCTTTGTTCATAATCGTATCCTTCATCTCCGGAAGCATGCGAAATAATGAGCTTTGCCTTTTTACCCAGCCTGTGGAGTATTTCTATTGCATGTTCGATTCCTTTGCGCTTCACAACACGGGTTGGCTGGAGGATAAAAAGCTCATCATCTTCGATGCCAAGGGATTGCCGTACGTCTTTTGCATAATCATCAAGGGGAGGTGGGGGGGTTTCAAAGTCCATGACATTCGGAATAATAGTTGCCGAGATGCCTGTTCTGAGGCTTAACTGGTTGTCACCGGAAGAGTTTATGGTCACGTGCCGTATGGACGGCAGGTGGGGAGGAAATGCCATATTCAGGTATTCCCATACAGAATTTGTCAGGAACTGCTGGCGTTCCCAGAAAAAATCGTGATGGTGTGCTATTGCGGGTATCCCGGTTTCTGATATTACTTCAGTAATGGCAAGGCCCAAGGGAATATTCAACGGAATTGTCAGTGCATTTTCCGGGATTAAAAGGTCAATGGAAAATTTTTCGATGAATTTGTACAGTTCATCCTTTAATTTTCTTTTAATTGCCATAATTTTTTGCGTAACGTGCCGGCCGCGTTTATGAACCCCAAAGCAGTTATTGTAAATATCTTTAATCTCGGGATGTGCAAAATGAGCTTCTTCTGCCAGGAAGGAACAATCGGGTGGAAGATCAAGCTCGCCTGCAAAAAAGAAACATCGAAATCCTTGCCGTTGAAAAACAGTGGCCCATTTTAATGTTTCCAGGGAAACACCATCTGTGCCCGCAAAACGGGTTGAAATAAATCCGACGTTGTGTACGGAACCGCAGAATTGACATTTTTCCATTAATCGATCCTTTTGAAATTCGTTACTGGCTGTTCGTTATTGGCTACTCGTTACTGGTTAAAATAAGGTATGCTATCAGTTTGTAGAATTTCCGAGACGTTAAACTACGAGGTCTGAATATTCTTCAATTCACGGGAATTCTAAATACTTTTAATGCATTTTTTTAAAAAACGATATCATGCAATATTTAAGCCAATTTTTCAGTCTGGGTTTTCTTTTTAATCATAGATGATTTGTTCTATGATTTTAATTAGATAAATTTTTAAAGAACAATAAATTTACCCGCCGTAAGCCCTGAAAGAACAATTTTATCGTCAAAAAAATGGATTCCAACAAAATATTGACGTTTTTCGTATATTTTTCATCTTTTCCAGTAACTTTTCAATAAATTATGGCGCCGGGTCAATATGATTAATTAATGCGCCAGAACTTATTGAGAACTTACCTTTTCCAATGGCCTATTTTTTATTATTTCGCTGTTTGATGAACACAAACCAAACCGGTTTTAATTGCCGTATATTGTGTCATTTTTTTCTTGACGTACAAATATACAATCCTATGGTGTAAATCAATGTAATACTTTTAGTTTTTTTAATTTAGTTTTCAAATTATTTTTAAATTGCAAAATATCGAACAAAGAGTTATAGGTGATAAAAATAAAGGATGTGCCATGCTAAACACAGAAAAGAGAGTTGAGCGAAGGGAACATAAACGGTTTATGGTCCAGGAGGGCATATATGTTTTGCTCAAGAATAATTCCTCTAAACTGGGTCAAATTAAAAATATCAGCAGAGGGGGGCTCGCCTTCACTTATATCGTTAATGGAGAGGCAATGCACGAATCGTTTAAGGTTGATATATTTATAAGCGGTCGAGGTTTTTGTTTAAAAGATATCCCATCTAAAAAGATTTCGGATTTCCATATAAATAATAAACTCCCCTTTACCACCTTTGCAATTCGGAAAGTTGGTATTCAATTTAACGAACTGAATCAAAGTCAATTATCACAGCTTGATAATTTCATGCGGGATCACACTGCCGGTGAGCAAAGTTAAAAATTCGTAACATTTTCCCCCTTCGAAAATATTAATACCCCAATTGAGCGAAAACGCTCCACGACGGCATGTATCTCTTTCCAACAGACTGAAACTTGTGCTTAAGTACCCGTAAGCCCTTCAAACAGTCAGTCGGTTTCCAAGAGAAACACGCCGTGGCTACGCTGCACCGAAATCAAATGCGTTTACCCTGAAGAAAACTCGAAATATGCTTGATAATCACAAACAAATAAGTTAGTAGAAATTGGTTGAATAATTGACCAATGACCAATGATCAATGACAAACGAGGGACCAAATGGCCGCGCCAATCTATTGGGCCGATAATTATGTTGAAAAGAAGCGTTCCGGGGAAAAGGCCATCAGCCTGATTAAACCCGGTCAAAGAGTCTTTATCGGTTCGTCTTGTGGAGAACCTCAATATCTGGTCAGAAAACTTGCTCAAGCGTCGGACACATTTACGGACATTGAAATTGTCCGTCTCCTCAGCCTTGAAAGTACCCCGCTAACGCTAATAGCAGATAAAACAAAAGACCAGAGCGTTAATATCAGGTCATTTTACTTAGGATCCGCCAAGACAAAAAGCCTTGCAAGAAACAAGCGTTTTATCACGCCCATGAATCTTTCGGCAGTGCCTCAGCTTTTTGAGACCCGGCGCCTGCCCATACATGTGGCCCTTGTTCAGGTATCTGAACCGGATGATTTCGGATGGATGAGCCTTGGAATTTCGGTGGATATAACTATGAGTGCGGCCATGTCCGCCGACCTTGTCATCGCCCAGATAAATTCCAACATGCCCCGTGTGCTGGGCAGAAGCTTTATCCATGTAAACGATGTGGACGTGATTGTTGAGCATGAAGAGGAGCTTCTTACTGTTGGCGATCTGCCGGAATTAGAGACTGCCAATGTTATCGGCCGGCTGATTGCACGGTTTGTTGATGACGGTTCCACCATCCAGATCAGTCCGGGGGCAACTCCACAGGCCATCCTTCTGGCATTTTCCGATAAAAATGATCTCGGGGTTCACACCCAATATCTTACCACCGATATTATGCGCCTTGTTTCAATGGGGGTGATTACAAACCGGAAAAAAGGATTTAACGAAGGCAAAATCGTTGCAAGCAGTGCCATCGGCAACAAAAATCTTTATGAATATCTTGATGATAATCCGGCCATCGAGTTTCATCCTTCAGATTATGTAAATGATCCCGGTATTATTTCCCGTAACAATAAAATGGTCTGTATAAACGTGCCCATGGCCATGGATCTTACCGGCCAGGTTGCTGCAGATGCACTTTCCTACAATTATTTTTCCGGCGTAACCGGTATGCTCGATTTTATCAGAGGAGCGTCCCTATCTAAAGGGGGAAAATCTATACTCGTGTTTACCTCAACATTCATGGATGCTAAAAAAAGCAGGATTGTCCCCATGTTAAGTGATACCGCAATCGTGGTGCCAAGGGGTGATGTTCAATATGTGGTTACCGAATATGGTGCGGTAAACCTGTTTGGCAAGAGCCTGCAGGAACGGGCCATGGCCATGATCAGCATTGCCCATCCTGATTTTCGTGATGAGCTCTTGTTTGAGGCAAAAAAAATGGAACTGCTTGGCACCGAACGGACCCTGTCGGAATCGGCTTATGGCATATATCCGATAAAACTGGAAGAGACACGGGAGATTAGTGGTGATTTGATCACCATAAGGCCGGCAAAACCGGTGGATGAGAGAAGAATCCAGGAACACTTTTACAATCAGGATAAAGATGACATATATTCCAGATTTTTTCAGGCCAGGACCCGGTTTGTTCGCGACGATGTGGAGAAAATGTTCCAGATCGACTATATTAAAAATTTAACACTTCTCGCTGTTGTTGGAGAATTTGGTTTTGGAAATGTTGTAGCCGTTGGGGAATATCTGCTGGACCCGGCCAAGAACACAGCGGAGATTGCCTTCTCCGTGAGTAAAGACTGGCAGGGAAAAGGATTGGGAAAGATCTTGATGCGAAAACTGTGCGAAGCTGCCCGTGAAAATGGAATTTCAGGTCTGGTTGCTTACACCATGCCAAGAAACCAGGGTATGATAAAGCTTTTTAAAAGCTTACCTTATAAAGCCAGTACGGTTTATGACGGCGAAGTGGTTGAATTGACCTGTATGTTTAATGAAACCGAATGATATTAAACTTATAATTTCAAATCATCTATTGACAAATGAAGAATCTCAATATAAATAACACTATTTGACAAATTTTAATGTCAATTCTTTGAAATATGAAATATCATAAGCTTTTAATTTTACAAAAGATATTATAGTTTTTGTTTGTGTATAATTCTATTGATGTAAATCGTTTTATAATCAAATCTATTTTAAGAAAGGAGGTGTGATTTCTTATTTATGTCCTGAGGTTTTGATTTTAATGCTCCTTTAGGACCAATTGATGAGAGGTGAAACGTAATGCTCATTAATCATTAACTTTTTATCGTATAAAGGAGGAAACATTGGGCTTTGAAATATACAAAGAATCTTATACCGGCGCCATAAAGGAGATTACCCTTGGTAAAGGTGACAAAGCCGTTACCGTGGGTGGCGCGACGTGCTATCCTTTTTGCATTTTCGAAGGAGACATGCCCCACAAACCGGTCGTGGCTATGGAAGTGTGGGATATGGAGCCGGATGAGTGGTCAGAGGCCGCTCTCAGCCACTTCAAGGATGTTCTTTCAGATCCGGCGGCCTGGGCCAAAAAGTGTGTTGACGAGTTTGGAGCCGACATGATCGTTCTTCAACTCAAGAGCACCGACCCCAATACAAATGATGCCAGTGCTGATGAGGCAGTTGCGACCGTGAAAAAGGTCCTTGAAGCCATTGACGTACCGTTGATTGTCTGGGGTACTGCCAACATAGAAAAGGATGAGGAAGTTTTAAAGAAAATTTCGGAAGAAAACCAGGGCGCCAATCTAACCCTGGGTCCTGTGGAAGACAAAAACCACAAGGGTATCGGCGCCAGCGCCATGGGATACGGCCATACCATTATTTCATCCTCTCCCATTGACGTGAACCTTGCCAAGCAGGTCAACATTTTGCTTGAAAACTTAGGGGTGCCGATGGAGCGTATAATCGTCGATCCCACCACCGGTGGCCTGGGGTATGGGATGGAATACAGCTATTCCGTGATGGAACGGCTTACCATGGCGGCCCTGAATCAGGGGGATGACAAGCTTCAGCTCCCGATGATTAATAATCTTGGCAACGAGGTATGGAAGTGCAAGGAAGCTAAGGAGAGTGTCGATGAAGCGCCGACTCTGGGTGATCCGGAGAAACGCGGTATTTTGATGGAAGCTGTGGGTGCTGTTAATTATCTGATGGCAGGCTCGAATGTTCTTTTTATGAGACATCCGGAGGCTGTCAGGCTGGTCAAATCCTTTATTGATCTGTCCATAGATGGCGGTAGTGCTGCTGACGTGGCGCCTGTTAAGAAAGATCTGGATGATGTGGATATCGATTTTGCATCTCTTGCGCCGGAACCGGACCTGACAGTAGAGGGATAAGAACCCGGGAAGGCGACACAGATCAAGAATCTAAAGCGAGCTAAATGTTTGGTTTGCTGAACAGAATGCACAAGAAAAAAAACATCTCTAAGAAGGAGGTAACTCTAATGGCAGAAGAAATAAAAGAAAAGGCGAAGAAGCCGAAAAAGATGGCTGATCCGAAAGCGATTTCCATTGATCCTGCAACTCAGGAGATGCAGGCCCGGGCCCAGGAACTGGGAATCGATACGGTTTATGACAGAGCGGTAACCATGAAACCCTGTGCCATTGGCGTGCAGGGCACCTGTTGCAAAAATTGTTCCATGGGGCCGTGCCGTCTCCCGCTTCCGAAAGCGGGAATCGAAGGAGAGGATACAAGAAAGGGTCTGTGCGGAGCCACGGCCAATACCATTGCGGCCCGTAATTTTATCCGTATGATCGCAGGGGGCGCTTCAGCCCATTCAGATCACGGCCGTGGTGTGGCCGAAGTTTTCATGGCTGCTG
>JAYEFV010000098.1:0-4802 GCA_034658755.1 Thermodesulfobacteriota bacterium
AAAGCGTGGATCGATGATAAAATTCCACGCTTTTCTTATTTAAACGGCCACACAATATATTGGGGTTAAGGGGGTTGGTGTGAAAGCTGTGCATCTCCAACAAAGCTGGAATTATTGAAGGCTATGAAAATTTGTGATATCCTCAATCCCAGTTTTCAGGGCTTAGCGGGCGATATCTGCTATGTATATGGAACCGGAAAAGCAATATTGAAGGTTGTGATATCGAAACCATCAGAACTGACCTGACAAGTGATTTTTCTAATCGCTTATGATTTTAAAAAGCCATTTTTTTCTGGAATGGCGAAACCGACCTGGCTTACCAGGATGCCGATACGCACGCCTTCCTTGTAGGATATGTGATTTTCTGGGAACTTTTTAGAAGTGAATACCGAGTTGCTGCCCCATAATTAAACATGAAAGGGTATTTGCATGCTCTGACCTTTCATGCAACCGCCAGTAGGTTTTCCAGTGCATGTTCTTTGGTTTGTCTGGAAAAGGCTCCAAAAGGTTACCACTTCCGCCCATTCTTTCTCTGATTTTTCTGGCCTTCCTCATAAGTCGGTCTGCCCTGCTTTCCTGCTGGCTCGAATAGGTAAGGTTATAACAATGACGGCAAAAAAAGTACTTGCCTGCACCATAAAGAACCGCTATTCGCTTCCAGCATCGCGGGAAATGAAACCATGTCCGGTGTTTACCATAGTTGCATGGTGTTCGGTCAAATGAGACAGTCTGTTCAACCGTTTCCCATTCTCCGCCATGAGGCCGGTGCCGGTAATTGAGAACCATATGGTCAGCTTCCATCCTGTAACCGATTGAGCCGGTTTGTTTATTACGCCGCGACCATGACAATAACCCAAAATTTCCGGGCCGAAGATACCCCTGCTTCTTCAGCCACCGAGCATCAATTCGGTGTTGGCTTTCAGTAGTTGACTTTGCATCCCACCTGTACCAACTTCCTGAACCATAACCACCCATCTTTTACCCCTCATTTGTTTTTGTCGAAATCATTAGGCAAATCTATCCTCATTATCGCTGGTAACGGCTATAAAATCCTTTGGTGACAATAAGTTGCGGTCATTTTTATAAAAGCTCATTATGTGTCCTGTTCATTTTTCAACGCAACAGAGCCTATCGCGTGTAAGAATTCGGTTTAAATTCTCTTTAGTTATAGATGGCACCGACCATTCCCCTTTTGGTTTCAATCTGAAAGCGATGATACCTTTTGCTGTCCTGCTTATACCGGCGCCGACCAAAATTCTATTGAACATTTTACAATGCCCCATACTGAGATATATCCTTCAAATTAAAGTACCCTTAAGGTAGCTATGAAAGGGGTCTAAAAGGGCTATGAACACTATACGGCGCGATCAGTCTCATCCCTGTTAAACCTTCCCCACATATAGTTAATGACATCCTGCTCAAAAAAATACCGCCGTTCCGACTTTTCGGCATATTTAAGACCGCCTCTTATCCAGTTCGACAACTGCCGACTACGCCCGGATTTTGTGACGGGAAGGTCTAACCTTTCGCAAAGGTCTTTTTCGCTCCATATTTCGTTTAGAGTTTTCGGTTTTTCCATAATACTCACCTTCATCTAAAAAAGATTCGATTGCTCTAGCTTTTTCCGAATATCCTTTTTCAATAGCTTTGGCATATGCTTTCTTTAAATCGTTCAGGTCTGCCCGTAACAATAACTGGACACAAGTTCCGCAAATAAATTCGAGACTAGAATCCGGCTTATAACCCACTTCCGGTATATTGCAAAATAAACAAGTTAGCATCAAGACGCCTCTTTAAGCCGCAATTCAATTCCATCATTTGCATACTAAATAAGCTGCAAAAAATGTTCAATCTCCCTCTCATATTCCCGCCGCTTATGTTGCTTAAAAGGAAGATAACCCTTCGGTAACGCAGCAAGCTCAGCCTTTACCGTTTGGATCCTATCCCGAAAACCGTCAATATCGTTTTCAATATCCTCAATCGTTAAATTCATTTTTTAAATTTGCCCACCATTCAACCGTCTCCAGGGCTTCGTCAAGAGACACACCTTTTTTAATGTAAAAGAACCTTAAGTTTAATTTTGTCGATATTTGCAGTTTTTGACCATATCCACCGCAGGCATCCCTCCCGATGATTTGCCCTCGAAATACGTAGATCCATGGCAAAGCGCGGTACCTTTATCGTATGCCGGACAATTTTCACACATTTCAAAAACCGTGTTTTTTCGTTTTTCCCCGGACACGCTCTGATTTACTGCACTTTGTGCACTGTCTGTATATTTATAATTATTTCCAGCAGTTCTACAGTGCACTTGTTTTTCGGTTTTTTTACTTAATGCACTAAGTGCACTTGAATCTGTTACTGCACTGTTACTGCACTGACTACTGCACTGAAAATCTTCCCTGTTTTCGGATAGTTGTACACTTAGTGCAGATAGTGCACTCTTTTTAAGATAGCGTAAGGATAATTGCGAAAACAGCTTTTCGTTGATTTCGATATAAGTTTGACCAACGGATCGAGATGACCTGAAACCCATCCGTTTGCAAACCTGTGTGATGATCCTTTGTGCCCGGTGAAATTTCTCTAGGATGTCCTCATTAATCTTTTCGGTGATTGTTTTGGAGAGCAATTTACAGTTCTCAATTTCGTGTTCCAGGTCCGTAATCGCCTGAAGGATTATTGCTTCCAGTGTTTCGGATAAAGTGTCGTATCGTTGCCTTTCAATTGCACCACACAAATTTAAAAAACGTTGTTCCTGGTCCGGCGCCACCAGTTTCACAATCTGACGTAATGGCCGAAGGATATCACCCAAGCGACCACGACAAGGTTTATCTGTATCACGTAGTGGATTGTTTAAATGACGTGCTCTGAAGGCTGTTAGGCGCTCACGGAGAGATAAAGCATTTTCAGGTTTTACATCGTCCGGAAAATCTCGATCTGACTCCGGCATGATTATTTGGATAGCTCTACTTGCAAGGATCTCACTTACTTTTTCATTTGTTGCAATTATGGTGGGTCCGTATATGTCATAATAAAAGGTATCTTCATGCGGTCCTCTGTCTGGATAAAGTACCCGAGGAACTACAGCTCCTTTCTCAAACCGCTGAAGGATCACGTCTTCAGTGCCGGTCCGTTCTGCTTTTCTCCAGAGATTCATAACATCGATAAATAAGGCTGATTTGAGGTTTTGCACAACCCGGATAATATAGGCGTCACGAAGGCTTTCGACGTGGAGACCTCTATAAGCAACATACATACACCCCTTGCCGGTCCTGGTTTTTCCACGTTCCGGTATCGCATATAGCCAGATGTACGGCGAGTACTCTGATTTATCAAAAAGGTAAGTATGAAAAACCCAAATAGCTAAAAGATAGTAATAACCGTCCGAAGGCAATTCGCTAATAGACCGATGGTAGGCCACAAGATCATCAAACAACTTTTTATCATTATCAGTTCTAAAGTACTCCATAACTTTTTCAACCCTGGGGAGTTTCCACTTCAAAACCTCTTTGGAGGGTGGGACAAAATCGTCTTCCTCCGGCGGTCCGGGAAGTCGGTCAGTCGGTTCAATCCTTCCATTATCAAGAATCAAAAAAACCAACTTGTTATCACTGGTGATGGCAAGATCTATCAAACCATCGTGAACGGCGGTTGGCCGTGATTCTTTTGGTT
Source organism: Thermodesulfobacteriota bacterium (assembly GCA_034658755.1). Taxonomy (GTDB): domain Bacteria; phylum Desulfobacterota; class Desulfobacteria; order Desulfobacterales; family UBA11574; genus S5133MH16. The sequence goes on from JAYEFV010000098.1 coordinate 3,673, forward strand.
TTATATCTTTACTGCTATTTCCGTTTTCTTTTTTAGAGATCCACCTCTCATGCCACTTTTTTACTTTCTTGAAACCCTTGTGAGTCAATGTAATACAGCTCAGCTTTTGAAGATCTTCAACACTGTGTTCGAGCAAGTAGTCGTCCAGACCAACCTTGCCACTACCCGAATGGGGTAGGGTAATTATTTTGACATCAGCACCCCGGTCCTGAAGTTCAGAACAAAACGCATAAATCGCCTGCAGAAGATCATAGCGCGTCCAGGCATCACTATCCGGTATAAAACGAACCTTACGACCAAACCAGATAATTTTATCCAGGTACTTACTCGGTTTACCATCCTGCATCCAGCTCCACAGCCCCCCTATACCGATACAAAGTAATCCCTCCTGTATCGCCTTCAGTACTTTTTTTTCTCCTTCAGTAATATTAAGATCCTTCGACGGATCACTTAATATCATTTGTACTTGCTGCGTTGGTATGTATAACCTGGCGGGAGAGTTTTTAGGCTGCGCATATTTCATCGTGCCTTTCTCTGTCTTTAATGGCGGAAACAACTTTGCTCGTGAAAAACCATTGTTATATGGAAACACCATTCCATTTGTTTTGATGGGCAGAGGAAACCCATATTCGCAAACAAGTTTCTGTGTTTCCATACTGTAAATTCCGGCACTGTTGGCTGTCTCTAAACTAATGCCACTTCCTTCAAGATCTTTTAAATGATCGTCGAATATCTTTTTATTTTTTTTCATACCCGAGCCCTTTTGATGTACCTCTCTTCTATTTTTGCAATCAGCTTCGCTTTTCTTTAATTCAACACCTTCGCGATCCCGGATCAAAGCCATGCTCACCTTACTGTCCGAAGTTCTCTATACCTCAATCATTTTTTCCCTATCCGACCTTTTCAGGGTCAATGCGCCTTTTTTCTCGATTTGCTACCGTACACAATTTATAACACTTTGAATAAAAAGTAAAATTTAACATTATTACGTGCATTCCGTAACTTTGGAACAATGTCAGTCATTAGTCATTTGTATTTTTGGGAATGGTATCGGCAATCCACGCACGGCAAGGTAGTTTAATAACCTAAGGCCAAGCTGAAACAAACTCAGATCGCAACGGTCGGTTCGG
>JAYEFV010000099.1:0-4788 GCA_034658755.1 Thermodesulfobacteriota bacterium
TAACATAACAATAAGCATAATTGTAATAATTCTTATCATCCTGGGAGTCCCTCTTTATATTTTTTGTTTAAACCTTACCCGGACAAGCCCCGGAAGCGGGACAAGCCGGCAATTGCCACAAAGGCACAAAGACACAAAGGATATATTTATTATTCTTTCTTGGTGCCTTGGTGTCTTGGTGGCAATAAAAGCTTAAAAATAGTCCTCCGCACTATCCAAAAGTTCCCGGGCCTTTTGCTGTGCCAGGATATTACTGAGCACATATCCCGGGACATCCGGGTCGTCCTTAAGCACATCGTTTAGAAGCCGGTCGTGTAGTTCCCGGTCAAACATCAGGCGGGCATAATGCTTGGCATACAAAACCTTAACCATCAAATTTTTATTCTTTGAAATATCCAGGGCACGATCAAAATGCTGGCGCCCCACATCGGGTTTGCCGCCCAGGGCCGGGGGGAGAAATGTCGCCAAGACACCCAGATACAAATGGGCGGCGCCGTCATTATAGAATTCATCCAATTCCACGACCCGCTCCATAATGGCTTGGACACGAGAAATCTCTGCGACCGCGTTCCAGTCTTCTCGATGTGCCTGAATCCAGGCAGACCATGCCGATCCCAGCGTGAACAGATCCGGCACATCCTTTATATTCAACTTGGAAATAATGGCCTCAAATTCCTGAAAGTTGGTCTGCCGGATTCTACAGGCGCCTGACCTGCGAACACAAATGGCGCGTAACGCGTAATCGAGCGCTTTATGGGTCAGCTTTTTAGCCCTTGCCTTATCTTCAACAAACACATCCGTATAAGCCGTATATATGCCTGCTGCCGCACGAAGCAAAGGTTCGTTGTCCGGATCCCGGTACAGCATACTGTCAACCATCAGCAGGTATGCCGGTCCACCGGCTTCAACGGTGGCCAGATCATTGTTATTCAGGATGGCGTGGGACAGGTTTTCTGTCATATCAATACTTGCCGACGAGATAAAAAAAGAACATCCGGACAGCAGGGTCATGCATAGAATCATAACAATCGGAACGGTAAAGGAAAGAATCCGTAACCGTCCGGTACGATTTATCTTTTTACAAGATAAAGACATAAAACGCCTCATCCGGATTCATTAAAAGGAAGAGAAATTAAACCGTGAAAAAGCTGGGTTCACTTATTCAATCTTTCTTTAACAAAAAAATTTAAGATAAACAATAGTTGAAAAACAGAGCACTCGTGATTCTCAAAAAACTGTTCCTTTGGCCCCAGCCATGCTTACCTTACTCCCTATCTTGCAGCAAACGAACCACCTTAAGAATTTGCTTCAATTTCTTTACGTCTCGACAAAACTTAAGATCGTCTGTCTTTGCGATTTTCTTGACCAGTCCGTTAAGTCTTTGTTCTCCGTTGTTCAGTTTCCCGGCTTCCGCCCGTACTCGTTCCCGGAGCGCTTTTATCTGGCCGGCCCCTGATCCTAAATCCCTGTCAGCCGACACCTTTTTCTTAAACCCCAGGGACTCAAAATATGTCACCAATTCCTCAAGCTCCGGGATGGACATCTCCGCCGAAGTTTTGACACCCCAATATTTAAGCACGTCCCGATATTCGTCGTCTCGAAGCGCCAGCTCTTTCTTGGCAATATGCACCAATGCCAGCAGTCCGTTCCGCCGCCTCTTAATCTTATTATTTGACGACTTTTTTTTATCCGCCGTCTTTGTGGCGGACCTGTTTCTATTATCGGCGTTCATATCAATTCTTCTTATTTGTTCTTTTGCCCGGTTTTTGAGCAAAAATATAAGCCATGGTTTTCTTTCCTATTCTATCTCTTATTACAGTAATACCTAAACTGAGCATTTCAAATTGTGACACAATATAAAAACGATTATGAATCGTAAACATTTTAGCACACTATATAATTTGTTAAAAAAGGACAGATGCCTATCCATTGGTTGGATATCTATTAATATTTTATTGATTAATTTATCGATTATTATTACATAATAAAAAACACTTGCTATTTTGGAGGAAAAATATGGATAAAATTATAACAGTTGACGATTCTGGTGATTTTAACATCCCCCTCGAAATCAAGGACTCTTTTAATTTAAAAAAAGATGACAAGCTTTTTATTTTTAAAAACAAAGATTCTATTATCATACAAAAAATACAAAGGCCTCCTTTAAAAAATCGTTTTAAAAAAACATCTCACTCCGTATCTGATAAGTTTAAAGAGAAGGGTATAAGTGAGAAGGATGTTGACAAGGCCATCCAGTGGGCAAGAAAATAGTTCTCGATACCAATGTTATTGTTTCCGCTTTTGGATGGCGAGGTGCACCGCATGAAATTTTCAAACAATGATTATGGTTTACCCTTGATAAATCTATGAAACAAATACAACTCGTTGGAATTGCCACCCTATTGATTTTAGGCGTCATTGTGACCGATACCCCCTCATCCCAAAACACCATAGATGTGAGCCGTTATTTTTACAAAGGCGATGGCAAACTGAACCTTGTCAACGCAAAAAACAAGATCTCCTTCAACGGGAGGTACCGGGCCAGCAAGGGCATCTATAATGAAAAAGCCCTCAACGCAATTCATCGTATATTTGGTGCGGAAAATGACAAACCGTTTTCAACAATATCACTGCGGCTTATCGAGTTCCTGGACTTTATAGAAGACCGTCTTCATCCAGGGGCACGGATAACCATCGCCTCGGGATGGAGAAGCCCGAAATACAATACCAATCTTCGCAAGAAGGGAAAACTCGCTGCAACGGCAAGTCTCCATCAGTATGGCATGGCGGCAGACATAAAAATGGATGGAACATCATCCAAGCACATCTGGAATTACGTTAAAAAACTCGGGTTCGGCGGAACAGGCTACTATCACGGAGAACTCGTACATATTGATGTGGGGCCTGCTCGCTCATGGGATGAGAAAACATCCGGCGTGGGTACGGATATTTCAATACACAACAAACTCATTGGGCTCGTTACAGACTATGACATTTATCTGCCAGGAGAGATGATCGAACTAAGATTCATCCGGATGACATCATTCCCCATCGGCGTCATACCTGAATTTGTTCTGGAAGGTGTAGAAAAGGATGGTCGGTCAAAGAAGATTATCCGGTTTAGACCATCATTTGCATCAACTGCCGGCAGCAACTGTCCACAGTTTTCTGATATCAGCCAAATGATGGGAATTCATTGGATATTGCCGAGTGATATCTCACCCGGTCGATATAAAATCCGCGCCTCATTCTGTCAAAGGCTATGGGAAGATATGCCCCCTGAAATCTCAACCCCTGAATTCGCTGTTATAACACGGTAACCTCTTCTCATTGTTGAATCATGCATCCAGCACCCAGAATCCAGAAACAAGCAACTCGAATCTCAAAACTTTCAACTCACCATCCGCAACTTTTATCCAGCATCAAGTATTAAAAAATACCTATACCATTCAGGGTTAATTGTGTATACACCCTTTTGAATTTACTCGGATTTTCTCTTTCCAATTTGATATGGATGCGCATTCTCTAACGTGTCGAGACTCCCCTATTCCGCTGATTTGATTTTGAAGCATTTAATCTAATCGGCAATAAATCTTATATAAAATGACGGTTAAATGCTGACTCAGCCAAAATTAAAACACATTCCCTAATGTCAATTTGAGCTGACCATAAAACATTAAAACAAATAATAGTTAATATATCAACATAATATATCCCATTAGGCATATTGAGCGTTTGCACCTTCGAAATGACAACCTAAAATTGACCCCTTGTGACAACCGAATTTTGCCTCCCCAAAGTTTTAGAAAAATTCTGTCGTTTTAAACAAAATTTGTTTGTTTTTAACTCTAAAGTTCAAGAGGCCCAGGATTATTTTTTAATCTTTTCTAAAATGCGGCTCAACAACGCCTTGATCTCCTTTATGCCCAGCGCGTATCCGGCCGATAAAACCATGACCACAAACACCAGAGCGGTTAAAATTGAAACCGCGAGGCTTCCCGCAAAGGTGGTCGAATCAAAGCCTGATAGGAGGGTTGCCTTGAAAAATTCCAGAAACAGGCCCAAGGGTATGCTTAACAGGATCGTCCACAGATAAAACCAATACACCCGGTAACAATCCTTGTTTTCACTCTTTTTGTTCCAAAAAACATATAACAAGGCCACTTGAAAAATGGCTGAAAGTGAAATGGCCAGCGCCACCCCACTGGCACCCATCTTCAGCATTCCAGCCATGTAAACTGGAATGCTCAGCACCACCGCCGCGGTTCCATACACTGCAGGAAAGAGCGTGTTCTGCACGGAATAATATCCCCGGACCACAATGGTCTGGGCGGCAAAGGCGAAAGCTCCGATCATCAAAAAAACCAGCACCTGGGACGTTAAGGCCGTTGCGGAGGCATCAAACCGACCCCGCTGAAACAAGATGACAACCGTTTCCTGTCTGAGCGCGATAATCAGAACGGAAAACGGAACCACCAGCGCCAGATACCGCAGGGCATCATTCAGCAGCCGGTTCATTTCTTCTATTTTATTCTCTGCCGCCAGACGCGCCATAAACGGAAACGAAGCCATCCCCACGGCCTGGCCGAAGAATCCCACGAGTATAAACATGGTCCTTAAGCCGTAATTAAGGCAGGCAATGCTCCCTCGCGGCAAGTACGAACCGAAAAACCGAAATAAAAATTCCGTTGAAAAGCTCATGGTCAATCCGATTATCAATGGAAGCGTTATCCGAAGATAGAGCCATAGATCCGGGTGCCTGAAATCGAAAGCCATTGTGAACCGCAT
>JAYEFV010000100.1:0-17372 GCA_034658755.1 Thermodesulfobacteriota bacterium
ACTGACCGGTGGTATTCTGGGTATCAGCCGGGCAGCCGGAGAAACCGCACCGATTATGTTTACCGCCGCGGTATTTTTTTCACCGCGCATGCCATCCTCGGTATTTGACGAAATCATGGCATTGCCCTATCATATCTATGTTCTGGCCACAGCTGGCACTGAGATTGAAGCCACCCGTTCGCTTCAATACGGCACAGCGCTGATGCTGATTGCCCTCGTCCTGGGTTTAAACCTGGTCGCCATCTTGTGGCGAGCGCGACTGAGAAAGCGGATGCAATAATAAGGAATCGGAAATGGAAAGACCCTTGAAAATGGCGTCAAATCATCTGCATTTTTACTATGGTGATTTTGAAGCCTTACATGACATTTCACTTGAATTTTCTGAAAACAAGGTTACGGCCTTGATCGGGCCATCCGGTTGCGGTAAGAGTACTTATTTAAGATGTATGAATCGGATGAACGATCTTATCGCATACAGCCGGGTGGAAGGAGAACTACTTCTCGACGGTGAAGATATCTACGCACCTTCGGTAGATGTAGTTACGCTCCGCAGCCGGGTCGGCATGGTTTTTCAAAAGCCGAATCCTTTTCCTAAAAGTATTTTTGAAAATATCGCCTATGGTCTAAAGGTAAATGGTGTTAAAGATAAAAGTAAAATTACCAGTAGGGTGGAAAAAAGTCTTATACGGGCTGCACTCTGGGGTGAAGTGAAAGACAGGCTGCACGACTCGGCATTAGGCTTATCAGGGGGGCAGCAGCAGCGCCTCTGCATCGCCAGGGCTCTGGCTGTTGAACCTGAAGTCCTTTTGATGGATGAGCCTTGCTCGGCCCTGGACCCCATCGCCACCCAAAAGATTGAGGACCTTATTCATCAGTTAAAAATAACCTATACCATTATCATCGTTACACATAACATGCAGCAGGCGGCCAGGGTCTCTGATATCACTGCCTTTTTTTATATTGGAAAGCTTATAGAGGTGAATGATACCGATACTCTATTTACACGTCCGGAACTCAAGCAGACGGAAGACTATATTACCGGTCGTTTTGGTTAAACGTCGAGGTGAATTTTATGACCAAACATTTTCATAGAGAACTGGAAAAGTTAAAAAAGAGAATACTTGCTCTGGGAGCCATGGTGGAGGAACGCGTATACATGGCAACAAAAGCCATCGAAAATAGAGATTCAAACCTTGCCGACAAGATCATAAAGTCCGACTATGAAATTGATGAGATGGAAGTTGATGTCGAAGAAGAATGTTTAAAGATTATGGCTTTGTATCAACCCGTTGCGGTGGATCTTAGATTTATTACCGCTGTGATCAAGATCAACAATGACCTTGAAAGAATTGCTGATGAAGCCGTGAACATCGCCCAGGGGGTTAAATATATCGCAAAGGGTGAAAAACCGCATTTCGATTTTGACTTTTATTTAATGGCTGAAAAGACTGAAGCCATGCTCAGAAAAAGCTTGGATGCACTTGTGAATCTGGATGTGGATCTCGCTTTCAAGGTATGCATTCTGGATGATGAAGTTGATAAAATCAACGCCGAGGCCCACCGTAAAGTGAAGGATGTTGTTAAAGATAACCCGGATCATGTGGAGTATTTTATCAATCTGCTTTTGATCTCCCGTCACCTTGAACGTATTGCTGACCATGCAACAAATATTGCCGAAGAAGTCATTTACCTGATAGAGGGCGAAATCGTACGGCATGGAAAATTTTAGAGTTCATCATAAGCTAAGAAATTATGAAGCTCAGGCGTTTCGTTCTCACATGCCCGCCGAATATTCTGCGAGCATATCGTCAGGTATGTTATCGATGAAACAGGATGGGCGGTTCAAGATCATTCCCGAGCCTCTGTCATAAACTTGAACCGGATATGTAAAAAACAGATTTTCTTTAGCCCGCGTCGAAGCAACGTACATAAGCCTCAGTTCTTCCTCAAGCTCCTTTTTACTGTGCAAAGCATATATGGAAGGAAATCGTCCCTCAAGAGCCCATATAATGAAGACGGTATGCCATTCAAGACCTTTGGCGGAGTGTATTGTTGAAAGAATGAGACGGTCCTCACTCTGATCGTCGGTTAAAAAAGAGTCATTGAGACTTGTATTTGGCGGCTCAAGAGCCATATCGCTCAAAAACGGTTTGAGATTTTTGTAGCGTTCCATTATGGTTACAAGATGCTCAAGATCTCTGGTACGTTTCGGATGATCATCATATTTTTCTTTTAATATGGGCACATAATAATTAACAATAGCTTCACCCAGTTGGGAAACGGACATGGGTTTTGAATCAATAGTTGAAAAGAGATCTTTTAATCTAAGGATATTTCTTGATCGCCTTGATTTGGGTTTGATTGCAAAAATTCCTGTATATCCTGCTTTTTCAGCCAGGATTGTTTCATAAATATCAATAGCGGTTTTTGGACCGATATTATCTAAAAGGAGAAGTATTCTATACCAGCTTATTCTGTCAAGGGGATTGGAAATAACTCTGAGATGGGCCAGGACATCCTTAATATGTGCGGATTCCATAAATTTAAAACCACCTACCTTGATAAAAGGAATTCCATCTCTGCTCAGTTCAATTTCAAGATCAAAGGAATGAAAACTTGCTCTAAAAAGTACTGCGATTTGGTTAAAAGGAATACCTTTGCGATTAATCTCCCGAATTTTTTTAACCACAAATCGCGACTGGCTGTTCTCACTCCTGCTCTTTACAAGTAACGGTAAAGATCCTCCGGATTTTCGAGTAAAAAGAATCTTTGAATATTTTTGCTCGGCCCGTTCAATAATGACGTTGGTAAGCTTTAAGATGGGTTGGACACTTCTATAGTTTTCTTCAAGCCTGATTATCCGGGTCCCGGAAAATATTTCAGGAAACCTCATTATATTTTCAAAATTTGCGCCTCTGAAAGCATAAATACTTTGTGAATCATCACCGACAACCATGACATTTTTGTTGGTACCGGCAAGAAGATATATGATTTCCGCCTGAATCTTATTGGTATCCTGGTATTCATCAACCATCAAAAAGTGGTATGTTGAACAGATTTTATCACGAACGTCAGAGTGATTTTTTAAAAGCATCTCTAAATATATCAGAAGGTCGTCATAATCAAAAAAATTATTCTCGGATTTTTGTTTTCGGTAAGCATTGGAAAGCGCAACTATTGCTTCTATATGAGAAGTAAAATGCGGATAATCATTTAAAACCACATCTTCAACAGATAGAACTTTGTTCACAGCCCGGCTGAAAATATTGGCCAAGGTCTGTTTTCTGGGAAAGGAACGGTCCCTTGAAAATGTTCCCATTTCTTTTCTCAGCATACTGATGAGCTGTTCGGCATCAGTACGGTCTATAATGGAAAAGTCACGATCGAATCCTATCTTGGAAGCATATCTTCGCAGAACAGCATGGGAAAAAGAATGAAAAGTTCCTCCGGAAACTCTTTCACACCTATTATCAAGCAACGCTGCGGCTCTCTTCAGCATTTCCTGAGATGCTTTGCGCGTAAATGTCAGAAGAAGAATGGAGCCCGGTGATATGCCTTCTTCTACCAGACGTGCAACCCGGTAGGTTAACGTTCTGGTCTTTCCGCTTCCCGCTCCTGCGATGACAAGAAGCGGTCCTTCTTTGAATTGGACGGCTTCCAGTTGGGAAGAATTCAGTGCTTTTTTATAGGGAATGCGAGAATTTATTTTCATTTAGGACCTGTAAATAAACATTTCGGAAATTCTATCCCGCCATAAGCGGGATAAATAAATTAATTGTTTGAGGCATGATCCTTTTGCCCTAAGTTCAAACAAATTTATCTTTCATAAGGTTAAAGCGTTGTCAACAGTTGTACGGTCTTTTTATATGTTTTACATATTTTGTTGACTTTTAAAAAAAAGATGTATAGTAAATTAGAAAAGAGTGTTAATCGTGCTAAAAAATATTGATCAAGGAGGAAATTTAAATGAAGAAATTAAAAGATCAATTGAATACAATAAGCAAGTCACTTACTTCCCATTCCAAACAAGTTGAAAAGATCATTAAGCAGCTTGATAAGCTTCGGCCAAAAAAAGCAGCGTCTGCTCCCAAAAAGACTGCGCCAAAGAAGAAAGTAGCTGCGAAAAAGTCTCCTGCCAAACAGCTAACCGTTATTGACACCATATTAAATGCCGTCAAAAAGACCCGTAAAGGGATTACCATCGCCCAGCTTAAAGAAAAAACCGAATTTAATTCAAAACAGCTGAGCAATGCGCTGTATAAACTTACAAAAAAAGGGAAAATTGAAGCAAAGTCACGCGGTCTTTATGTTAAAAAATAATATTTAAGGAATGAATCGACGGGTTTTGATATTAAGTTCCAACAAAATGTTTTGAAATAAAAGAAAACAAGCCTTTAGTATGCCCATGAGTAAGAACGGACATACTGAAGGTTTTTATTTTTTTAACAATATTTTTTCCCCTGTATCTGGAAGTATAATCATGATTAAAAAACTTTCTGCTCCTTCTATTATAAAAGTTTTACTATGTACTGCTTTAATAGTTGTTTTGTTCTCATGCGCTCTGGTTAATCAAAATGTCCAAAGCATTGCAAAAAGTTCTGTTGAAAATACCGACGCTTTTGTTAAATGGCCTCATGAAAAAAGTGACCTTCTCCCGGATCCAGACATTATATTTGGAAAACTGCCGAATGGTTTCAGGTATGTATTAATGGAAAATCACAGACCCAAAGACAGGGTTGGTATGCACCTGGATGTTCAGGCAGGTTCACTGCACGAGTCAGACAATCAACAGGGATTGGCCCATTTCTTAGAGCACATGCTTTTTAACGGCTCAACAAATTTTAAGCCCGGGGAATTGGTAAAATATTTCCAGAGTATCGGGATGCAGTTTGGGGCCGATGCAAACGCCCATACCGGATTTAATGAAACTGTTTATGACATTCTTTTGCCGCAGGGTGACAGGAAAAATCTTAAGAAAGGTCTGACGGTAATCAAAGACTATGCTGAAGGTGCGCTTCTTTTACCGTCGGAGATTGACAGTGAACGGCGGGTGGTTCTGGCCGAAAAGCGAACCCGCGATTCTGCATCATATCGTACATATGTTTCGACATTGAATTTTGAATTTCCTCATGCAAAAATATCTAAAAGACTTCCCATAGGCAAAGAAGAGATACTGAAAAAGACTGACCATAAGCGCTTGAAGGCGTTTTATGATACTTGGTACAGGCCGGAGAAAATGATACTTGTAATGGTGGGAGATTTTGATACCCAAGAGGCGATTTCACTAATAAAGGAAAATTTCTCCTCATTATCGTCCCGGGCGCCTGCTATGCGCGAGCCTGATTTTGGAAAGATAAATCACCTGGGAATAAAACCTTTTTATCACCTCGAAAAAGAAGCAGGAAATACAACGACAAGCATCGAAGTTGTGGAAAAGGTTTCCAAGAAACCGGATTCTTTTGCCTTTCAAAGAGGCAGATTGATCGAAAATATGGCCAATCGCATTGTCCGGGACCGCCTGGATGCTAGGGTCAGAAAAGCGGGCACTCCCTTTACCTCGGCATCCATTCGTTCAGGATATTTTTTAAATCAAATGAAATATGCTGAAATCACAGCCGAGTGCGGCCCGGAAAACTGGAAGAGATCTCTTTCTCTTATCGAACAAATCTTAAGAAAGGCATTGAAATTCGGGTTTACTAAATCAGAATTGGACAGGGTAAAAAAAGATTATCTTTCAGAACTTGATAACGCAGTAAAAAAAGCTTCCACACGCAACAGCCGGCATCTGGCACGAAAGATATTATGGAACCTTAATGCAGACCGAGTTTTTTTGTCGCCCGAACAGAAAAAAGAACTTTTTACTCCCCTTATCAACGCTTTGACCTTACAAAATACACACGATGCCTTCAAAGAGATCTGGGCGCCGGAACACAGGCTTTTACTTGTAACCGGCAATGCAGAACTGACTGGGACGGATAAGGATCCCCCTTCTCAAATACTTGGAGCTTATTACAAAAGCAAAAAGGTACAAGTATCAAGACCGGCTGAAAAGAAAACCGTGACGTTTCCATATCTTCAGGAACCCGGGAAAGAAGGGTCGATTATCCTGACAAAAAAGATTCCTGACCTCGGAATTGTCCAGGTTGATTTCAAAAACGGTGTCCGTCTTAATCTCAAGAAAACCAATTTTAAGGCCAATCAAGTGCTTATTAATCTTGCCTTTGGCTCGGGCAGAACTTCCGAACCATTAAAAAAACCCGGCCTTGCTGCGCTGAGCACGAAGGTAATTAACGTAAGCGGACTCGGAGCATTAGACAAAGATGGGCTTGAACGTGCCATGGCAGGAAAAAACACGGATGTTTTTTTCGATTTTGAGGAAGACCGTTTTTTCTTCAAAGGGGAAACCGTTACCCAAGAAGTACCGCTGTTGTTTCAGCTCCTTTATGCACATATGGTTGATCCGGGTTTTCGTGAAGATGCTTATACGCTTTCCATGGAACGGTTCAGTCAGGAATATCTGGAACTTTCGGGTTCAATCAATGGCGCTATGGTACTTTCAGGAAACCGTTTTCTTGCCGGAGGAGACAGCCGTTTCGGACTTCCCTCTTATGAAGAATTCAAGCAGTTGACCCTTGAGCATGTCCGGTCTTGGATCGAGGCATCATTAAAAACTGATACTATGGAAGTATCGGTAGTTGGAGATTTTGATATGGATTCGGTCATAAAATTGGCCGCTAAATATTTGGGTACCCTTTCCCTGCATACCGAAATCTACAAGTCATCAGAGCCAAGATGGCCTGAATTTCCTGTCGGTCTATTTCGCAAGATATCTGTGGTGACAAAAATTCCTAAAGGCATGGTAATCGTCGCCTATCCAACTGAAGATTTATGGAATATAAGCAGGACACGCCGTTTGTCCGTATTGGCGGATATTGTTTCGGACAGGCTGCGTGAGCAGATACGTGAAAAGCTTGGCTCCGCTTATGCTACATTTGCCTTTAACAGACCGAGCCGGGCTTATCCGGAATATGGGGTTTTTCAAGCAGGTGTTTATATTAATCCTGAAGAAGCAAGTATGTTAGTAAATAAAGTAAAGAAAATAGTATCCGGCCTTGCTGCTGATGGTGCCACCCAGGATGAATTGCGCCGGGCCTTATTTCCAACCCTTACCAGTATAAAAGAAATGATGCGCAAAAACAGCTACTGGCTTAACACAGTCCTTACGGGTTCCAAAAAACATCCCCAACAGCTCGACTGGAGTCGCACAATAATGAAGGATTATGCTTCTATTACAAAAGAAGAGGTGTCCAATATTGCGAAGAAATACCTGGATAACGGAAAGGCGGCAATAATTATAGTGAAACCTAAGTAGTTTCCATCCAGAAATGGCCCTTTTCCGCAATCTCTGCGTCAATCTGCGGAATTACTTGTGCGGCGTACCACTTGTATGCCTCCGCGTAATTTCTTGATTTCCTTGACCTTGCGAAAAACTGCTCATTTCTGCATTGGAAACTTAATTTGTGCTCGATATAGATTTATGGATGGACACTAAGTAGGGTCCAAATTGTTACTCAGTTTAACAAACTCTTCCAAGGTAAGTGTCTCAGCTCTCCGAAGAAGATCTATGCCCGACCTTTGAAGCACATTTTTAGCAGTATTCGCATCAATATTCAGTGCGCTTGCCGCAAGCGCATTTTTAAGAATTTTTCGTCTGTTCCCAAAAGCCGCTTTGATAACACTGAAGAAGAAGGCCTCATCATTAACGGGATATTCTAGTGTTTTTTGAAATCTAAATTCAAGAACTTCGGAATCTACTTTGGGTTTTGGGAAAAAAAGAGAAGCTTTAACATCTGCTATTTTTTTTATGTCGGAACAGTACCCAAGCATAACTGTGAGTCTTCCATAATCCTTGCAACCGGGTTGTGCAGTGATGCGCCGAGCCAGCTCCTTCTGTAGCATGAAGACCGCCCTGGTTAACGCCTCTCTGGATTTAATAAGTTGAACAAGAATCTGGGAAGATATGTTGTAGGGAAGGTTGCCCATGACCACCATCTTTTGTCCGACATTTTCTGCCAGCGATTTAATATCAATCTTCAGTATGTTTTTTTCCATTATAACAACATTTGAAAGATTACTCGCAAGAATCTCTGTTTTCAAAATATCTATAATTTTTCGATCCTTCTCAACCGCAAAAACCTGCTTAACTATGCGTGCTACAGGAATTGTTAACGCACCCAGGCCGGCGCCTATTTCCAGAACAACGTCTTCCGGTAAAATTCCGGAACGATTCACAATCATCTCTGCAGTGGTCTGATTCGCCAAAAAATGTTGCCCCAGTTGTTTTTTAGGTCTGATATTATGAAAAACTAGCAGTGTTTTTGGTGAGGTCATAGCTTCATATGAAAGAACAGTTAAACGTTCCTGATATGTAATTTCTCAATAAGCTCTGTTGTATTAAATGATCCTATTGACTTCCATAATTTATTGAGATGTTACCCTGATATTCTGCAAATTTTTAAAATCACGAGTCTTTTAATGATAAGTTGTTTATACTGTCGGAATGCAATAATGAAATTGAAGAAAAAGATTAAAGCCCTGCTGTTTTGCGCGATTGTATGGTTGTAATAATTTTACGCGTTATAAAATATGAGGCAAAACCCGGAAAAATTCCCAATATTATTCCACCGACTACCATTGCCATAGTGACATCCATCCCAAGCTCTAAAAGTTCTAAAACCGATTCGTATTTTACGTCAAAGGGAGCGGAATTGCCGAAAATAAACATTCCTGTCTTGTAACTTCCCAAGTAAAAAAAAGGTGCTGAAATCGGGTTGCAAAACCAGACTCCAATGGCAGCGGCGGCTTTACTTCCACGCAAAATAAAAGCCAGAGCTACGGCGATAACAGTATGAAACGGCATAGTAGGGGTTATGCCCACAAAAACCCCGATGGCCATACCCATGGCAATATAATGGGGATCACCCTCAAGCTTTTTTACACGCTCAACAAACTCACGGATATTATACTTTTGTAACAGTCGTCCTGTTTTTTTGGAACTATGTTGTTTTTCTGCTTCTTTCATCTGGGTATTGCTCATAAGACCTGCAGTATCGCTTCAAATCATAATCGAGTCGAAACTCGATCAGGCGTCATCCGTTAACAGGAAACTTTCAATTATGTGTCTTTGTTCAATCATGATCAAATTATCACGAAAGGTTCTTATTTTCAACGCTTTATTACTATCTGTTCATGCGTTGTGTTCTTTTATCTTCTGAATCTATCATAAAAATTGTATAACTTGACTTTTTATATATTATCAAATAGTTTTAATATTGATATTTTGCTTATACTAGTCATCTTTCCATCCTAACCGTCATATAAGGAGGATCACATGGCAAAGAAAAAAGGCAAATCTGTAAGTTTTGATGCAATGGTAAAGTTCTTCCTCCAGTATTACAATATTCCGAGCCGGAATGATATCGACAAACTCATGGCCAAAATGGATCGTCTGGAAATGCTCATCAAGTCCTCTGCAATGACCGGCAAAGGCGGCGCTACGTCCGGTGTAAAAGCCTCCAAAAGCAGGGCATCAATCGGCAGAACCGTAATGACTTCTACGGACAGTGCGCTGGAAGTAATTAAACGATTCAAAAAGGGTGTAGCGTTTGCCGATATTCAAGAAAGAACAGGTTTTGAAGACAAAAAACTTCGAAATATTATTTATCGTCTGCATAAAATGGACAAAATTGTGCGCAAAAGTCGCGGCCTGTATATCGCTGCTTAGCTCCTTGGGAATTGACGATTACCGATTGTCCATTATTCCATCATTCCAATTGTGACCTGCCCGCTCATGCCTTGCAATGGCAGGCGGGGCGAAGCGGTATAACTTGTGATTTCTTGACAGTTTGGTGGGGCTGAACTATTGGGGAAAAAACAACATATTTTAGGCATTTTTAATTAAGGGTTTAGTTATGAGTACAATTTTGGATCACAACAACTCCGACATCAAAGAAGGAGATCGTGTTTTAGGCTATTTTATCAGGCAGATCGCAGAACTTAAAGAAATCGGTGCATTTCTTTATCTGCTTGAACATACCCTAACCGGCGCCCGGCATACTCACATCAGTAACAAAGACAAAGAAAATACATTCAGCGTAGCTTTTAAGACAGTCCCTTCTGATTCAACCGGTGTTGCTCATATCCTTGAACATACCGTTTTGTGCGGTTCTGATAAATTTCCTGTAAGAGATCCGTTCTTTTCCATGCTTAAAAGGAGTTTGAGCACTTTCATGAACGCTTTTACTTCATCGGACTGGACCATGTATCCTTTTTCCACTCAGAACCGAACAGATTTTTACAACCTAATGGATATTTATCTGGATGCTGCTTTTTACCCCAACATTGAGGAGCTTAGCTTCAAACAGGAGGGACACCGCCTGGAAATAGAAGATGACGCCAAAGATTCTGATTTGGTGAAACTGGTTTATAAAGGCGTTGTATACAACGAAATGAAAGGCGCCATGTCATCGCCGAACCAGGTAATGATTCGATCCATTTTAAACGCTCTTTATCCTGAAACGACATACAGCTGCAACTCGGGCGGAGATCCTGCGGTCATTCCTGAATTGACATATGATCAACTTAAGGCTTTCCATCGCCGGCATTATCATCCCAGCAACGCTTTTTTTTATACCTATGGGGACCTGCCTTTAAGAGACCATCTCAAATTTATCAACGAAAAAATTTTTAAACATTTTGAAAGCATGGATCCAAAGACCGATGTTTCTTCCCAGCCCCGCTGGAGTACGCCGAGAAAGAATACATATTCTTATCCATTGGACAAAAATGAAGATCCATCAAAAAAATGCCAGGTTTGTGTGGCATGGCTCACCGCCGATATCAAAGAACCTTTTGAGGTTTTGATTTTAACCCTGCTTGGCCAAATTCTTCTTGGGAATTCCGCATCTCCCCTGCGCAAGGCACTGATAGATTCGAATCTCGGAACCGCCCTTTGTGACGGAACCGGCTTTGATGCGAACAACAGAGACACCATGTTTGTCTGTGGCTTGAAGGATGTTCAGGAATCTGCTGCTGATAAAATCGAAACCATAGTATTTGATGTTTTGGAGGATCTTTCGAAGAACGGCATCGATAAAAAATGATTGAATCCGCCATTCATCAGCTAGAGTTTCATCGTAAAGAGGTAACAAACACACCTTATCCATACGGCATCAAGTTGCTGCTGACATTTGCCGGGAGCTGGTTTCATGGAGGCGATCCCGTAAGAATTTTGCAGTTCGATGCTGATATTCAACGGCTTCGGAATGATATTTCTAAAGGTCCATTCCTTGAGAGCCGGATTAAAAAGTATTTTCTGGACAATGCGCACCGGGTGCTTCTTTCTCTTGTTCCGGACCCGTTAATGGAACAGAGAGAAAGACATCGAGTCACATCAGAACTCGAACGGATCCGTGCTGAAATGATACCATCCGAATTTGAAAAAATAAAAGAGGATACCAAAGCTTTAAAACGCATCCAGGAAGACAAAGAGGATGTTTCCTGTCTTCCCACATTGGCTCTTAAAGAAATTCCCCCCACGGTTCAAATTGTGAAAGCATCAACTTCTTATGACACAGTTCCGGCCACTTGTTATCAGCAATTAACCTCAGGTATTTTTTATTTTTTGGGGGTTGCCGGAAGCGGGTTACTGCAAAAAAGACTGGTCCCCCTGGTTCCTTTTTGCTGTTATGCCTTTTCCAGGATCGGTACCGTCATACATGACTATACAGAAATGGCACAGCGTATTGATGCCTATACGGGCGGTATCGGCTTATCGTGTCATGCCCGTACCGGTTTTGACGATGCAGGAGGTTGTATACCCCTTGTTGCTTTTAACGGAAAGTGCCTGGTTCGCAACCAGGATCAACTATTTGACATCATTGAAGAACTTTTGTTTAAATTCGATTTTTCAGATTTGGTTCGTTTAAGAAGCCTTTTTTTGGAATACCGTGCAGGCCTGGAATCGACGATTGTGGAAAACGGCCACAGGTTGGCTATGTCCATAGCATCAAGAAATTTTTCTTCAGCAAGTGCACTTAACGAAGCCTGGCACGGAATTCAACAGCTTCAAACCATAAAGACGATAACCGACGACCTTACAGACGAAAAACTGAAATCCGTCTCTGAAAAACTTTCCGTTATCAGTAAAACCCTTTTTACAAGTAACAACCTTAAAATGGCGCTGATTGGTGAAGAACAATCGATTTCAACAGCTTTTTCAGCCACAGCATCAATACAGAATTTACTTGAACAAGGGCCGGAATCATTAAAGACCGGACATGGATTTGTAGCGCCGGAAATCGATTGTGATGATCAAATCCCCAGGGAAGGGTGGAGCACATCGTCATCAGTTTCATTTGTCGCCAAGACTTTTGAGACTGTTCGCCTGGGACATGAAGATGCGCCGGCCTTATCCGTGATAAGCAAAATACTTAGATCCTTATATCTACATCGTGAGATTCGGGAAAAAGGCGGAGCATATGGGGGATTTGCTGTGTACAATACTGAAAACGGACTGTTTTGCTTGGGTTCTTACAGGGATCCGCATATCGTTTCTACGCTGAGAACATACGATAATGCTCGGGTTTTTATAAGATCCGGCAACTACAGCGATGAAGACATCAAAGAGGCAATCCTCCAGGTATGCTCTGATATTGACAAACCCGATTCACCTGGGACCGCAGCCAGAAAGGCTTTTTTCAGGAAGATCGTTTTCTTGTCGGACGACATCCGTGAACAATTCAAGCAAGAACTTCTTACTCTTACTCGTAATCAGGTCATAGACGTTGCCGAAAAATATTTCGATGACAACAACGAGAAACAGGCGGTAGCGGTGATATCGAATGAAGACAGATTGAATGCTGCAAACAAGCAGCTTGCGAACAACCCCCTACAACTATGCAGGATTTAGTTTCTTAATTGTGAATTTTGTAATTTTTGTGGCAAAAAAAGTTTGATCACACCACGAAGTACACGAAGCTTATATATTTTATTCTTCTTTTTCTTCGTGATCTTCGTGGTAAAAATAAAACCGATCTTTTTTGGTTCCGGCTTTTCCGGTGTATCCGGGTTAGTTTTTGATTATGAAAGTAGATGGTAAAGACCTCCGGCCCATTTGGCTCGATTCGGATTTAAATGTTATAAAAATTATCGACCAGAGACGTCTTCCCCATGAATTTGTAATTGCGAATCTTGAAACCGTTGATGATGTTATCACGGCCATCACGGAGATGTATGTAAGAGGTGCGCCCTTGATAGGCGTGACGGCCGCATACGGAGTATATCTTGCTGCCTTGAATTCACCGGTTAAAAATGTTGGGAATAACTACCTGATAGAAGAATGCACAAGGTTAAAAGCGGCCAGACCCACGGCTGTTAATCTTGCCTGGGCTGTGGATAAAATTTTATCTGAAGTGTTAACACTAAACAACGCCTCAAAAAAAATTAGTATGGCACGTAAGGAAGCCGAAAAGATTGCCGAGGCAGAAGCTGAAAACTGCCGAAAAATCGGTGAACACGGGTCAAGCCTGATTCATGAAATCAGCCGCGAAAAACAAGGCGATACCGTTAATCTGCTTACCCATTGCAATGCCGGATGGCTGGCCTGCATCGAGTATGGCACGGCTACGGCGCCGATCTATGCTGCATTTAATAACGGAATAGATGTACATGTATGGGTTGACGAAACCAGACCCCTCAACCAGGGTGCAAGGCTGACGGCATGGGAACTTGGTAAACATGGTGTCAAACACACGGTCATAACAGACAATGCCGGCGGCCATCTCATGCAGCACGGTATGGTTGATATGGTTATCGTCGGTACCGACAGAACAACATTCACCGGAGATGTTGCCAATAAAATCGGAACGTATCTCAAGGCCCTTGCGGCCAGGGATAACAACATACCTTTCTATGTTGCCCTGCCATCGAGCACTTTCGATTGGAAGATAAAAGATGGAATAAAAGAGATACCCATAGAAGAACGCGATCCGGATGAAATAAGGTATGTCCAGGGACTGGATCGGGGGACCATCAGAAGTGTTTTAATTCCTCCGAAAGAAAGTCCGGCTGCCAATTTTGCTTTTGATGTCACACCGGCAAAACTTGTTACCGGTTTTATAACTGAAAGGGGGGTCTGTAAAGCATCAGAAAAAGATATACTCGGTCTGTTTCCTGAAAAGAAAGTATCAATTTAACGTTATCAAATAATGAGGCCAATTCTAACGCTTATTTTTTTCCTGCCATGGATAGGTAACCCGAGAGTGGAATGTTGCCATTAGAGAATCAGTCAATGTCTCAACAATCTTTGCGATGTTATGGGTAGTGAGATTACACTCGTTGAATTGACCATCAGCAATTCGTTTTACAATATTGAGGATAATCATTTTCTCGACCTTTTCCCGTGTCGGCGCCTCCATAGACCTGAAAGTGGCTTCTACCGCATCCACTATCATTAATATTGCGGCTTCAAGGCTTTGGGGCTTTGGTCCTGAATACCGGAAATCCTCCCTGCGGGGTTTTGACTCGGGGTTTGCCTCGACGGCTTTGTTGTAAAAATACTCTACAAACAGCGTACCATGATGCTGTTTGATAAAGTCCACAATAACTTCGGGTAGCCCCATTTTCCTTGCAATTTGTTCTCCAAATTTTACATGATTGATTATGATTTGTGCACTCTCTTGCGGGTCCAAATTATCATGAGGATTCTCGCCACTGGATTGATTCTCAGAAAAAAACGTGGGATCAGCCATTTTCCCTATATCATGATAATAAGTACCTATTCTCAGTAAAAGAGTGTTTGCACCCACTGCCTCTCCTACAGCTTGAGCCAGGAAGGCCATTGTCATGCTATGTTGATAAGTTGCTGGTATTTTGGCGAAAAGGTCTTTCAAAAGGGGCTGTTGGAGGTCGGAATACTTTGTAAGTTTGAAGTTGGAAGCGGCACGCCAACTCATTTCCAATATCGGCAATAGGAGTAATGCCATAGGTCCTGCCAGAACGCCGCCCACAAAAGCCCAGCCCAGGAAATTGGACAAACGATTGTCGAGGGCCATTGCCTGGAAAAAGGTCCAAATTTCGTGCCAGTTCCCCATCAGGGGAGCCATGTTTTCCCACTTTGTAGAATAAGCGAAAAGTACGCCCACATTGATAATTCCGACGACTAATGACGGAAGTAGAATATGAATGCGTTTTTGTATTTTGGAACAGAGCAAGATGGCGGTCAACCCACCTAAAGTGAAGAAAAGAAGTATCTCAAAGGTGCGGGCTGAAAATAGTGTTAGCAATATCGCGCCAATTACCGTAGACCAGGTGGCTGTGATTCTTCCATAGTTTAGAAGAACGACCAGGAGAGGAAGCACGGCAAAAGGAACAAAATAGAGGGGAAAAGGAGTGAACAAGAGGCACGACTTGAAAAGAAAAAGGCTAATGATCAATAGAGAAAGGAGAGGCCGGTAGGGCAGTGTCTTCTGACGTTTTGTGTCAATGATTTTCAAGAAAAACCTGTCATGGAACACGACGATTAGCAGAATCACAATAAGTATCCAAGGGGTATGGCCATAAAGATTTTTTTTGGCAAACTCACAATGAGAAACGATCAGCAATAAATCCTCTTCGCTGAGCACTTTTCGAAACGGGACGAGGACATCCCCTGGTTTATAATGTATGACTTTGGAGGGATAACGCCTGACTATCTCTTGGATCCTCCTGTCATTTTCCTTTTGGTCGTATTTCAAAGTCGGCGGGAGAGTGGATAGTGATATCTTTATAACAGGATCCAAGACTTCTTCATGGACTTGCCAAAACAGTTGAGTGACTTTATCTTGTAGCATGAAACGAGCCTGCTCAAGGGTAATGACTTCTTCGGTGGGATGGGCCACAATCCCCTTGGGTTCAGAATAAAGTACCTCAATTATGTTTTTACCACTATATGGCTCCGGGTCTTCTACAATGATATTTTGGAGAATGGTTTCTTCGAAAGCCATGATACCATTCAAAAGGCTCGTCAGATTTCTATAGCCAAGCAATTTGTCTGCCTCATCCAGGCTGATCTCCAGTCCGAACTCTTCGTACACATACGTTACCAGTTTCTGCCCCATAGAAAGTTTTTGTTTTTGAAGAAATGAGACCTCTTTTATTAGGCTATCCATTTTTGTTTTTACTTTCTCGGCAATACCTGGGAGATAGGTATACAAAGGCACATACCGGGAAAGGGCTATATCGCGCCTACCCCTAAGCGCCTTATTTTGATCAAAAGTAAAGGATCCTTGGGACCGAACGGAGAAAGGAACAACCTTGCCGAGTTTGGGTGGCACGGCAATAAAGTAGACATACTCAACGTATGATGCAAATAAGACCGCAAGCACAAGGATGCTATTGAGTATTAGTCTCATCTTGGTTTCATTTGACTATATAGTTTAAAGGCAATTTAAAAACATTATGAAAGCAGATGAAAAGAAAAAATCGAATTGTGCACCGCTTTCAAGCTAACCGCAAAATATGAAAACCGACTATAATCGGCCAAAATTACAGTCCAGATATCAAAAACAAACCCGTGAGTCAACCCGCAAAATGTGTACCTAAATTGATCGATTTTTGACTTGATCTTCGCCGATCTCTTGCGCATCAAGGGGCCGAGAAAATATATTCAAGGATTGCCTGTCGAATCGCAAAAAATCGCTCAACTTAGGTCCTTGATAGTCTAAAGTTATTACGTCATGCCGGACTTTATCCGGCATCCATAATTCATGTTAAATAATTCAAAGAAAAATGATGGTATTTTTTGTTTTTCTTGACATTTCAAATTATTACGATAAATTTTGTGGCAGTACGACATTTTGTAATCCATCAGGTTATTGAAATGACCGGATCATGCGTTACTATCCTTCAACCGTGCAATGGAGGTTACCATGGACAAAATTCTAAGAATCAATATGGGAAATCAAAACGGACCTCAAGCCAGTGAGGAACCGTTGGGTAATTATGCCGGTTTGGCCGGCCGAGGCATGACATCGGCAATTATTGCCAAAGAAGTGCCGCCTCTTTGTCACCCGCTCGGGAAATACAATAAACTAATCATTGCCCCCGGGATGCTTAGCGGAAGCCATGCCGCTCAGTCCGGGCGAGTTTCGGTCGGGTGTAAAAGTCCCCTCACCGGCGGGATTAAGGAAGCCAATTCCGGCGGCCAGGGCGCTCAAGTCCTCGCCCGGTTGAACTATGCCGCCATTGTACTTGAAGGCAAACCCAAAGATGACACGCTCTATAAAGTGCTTATTAACAAAGACGGAGTAAAAATAATTCCCGATAACAGCCTT
>JAYEFV010000101.1:0-4782 GCA_034658755.1 Thermodesulfobacteriota bacterium
TTTCTCGTCTTGAGAATGTACATTCAAAAATATCGCCAAAGCTATCAACAATAGAAGAGTATGCCAAGGCAGTTGGGTTTAAATTGGAACTCGATTTTGTACCCCAAAAAACTTTAAAACCACATAACAATCGGATTAACTCTGACTAAAAAAGCCGGGACGTTTTTTACCTTTTACCAATTTGGTGTTTAATGAACTGTATCGCTTTTTAATAATGTTTTTGTATGCTTTTTCAGCACGTTATCCGAGACGTTATGCATTTGATTACCTACCCAATTATCCTCTTGACAATAAATTACAACATATTTACAATGTAATTATAAAATCAATCAGCTTTTCTTGGGACGATCGGAAAAATTTAGCCAATCAAAAGAAACACAGGGTATCATTTGAGGAAGCTCAATCAGTTTTTTTTGATGAACATGCCATCGAGTATTATGATCCTGACCACTCAGAATCTGAAGATAGGTTTTTGATGTTGGGACTCAGTTACCAAATTCGAGTTTTGGTTGTAAGCTACACATTAAGAGAAGACGAGACAGAAATCAGGATCATATCAGCCAGGAAAGCGACGAAAAAAGAACAAAAAGCATATACCGGAGAAAAATTATGAGGAAAGAATACGATTTTTCAAAAATGAAAGGACGTAAAAATCCTTATGCGAAAAGGTTGAAGAAACAAGTAACCATTCGAATGGGTATCGACATCATCGAATATTTTAAACTGATGTCAGAAGATACTGGAATACCTTATCAGAATTTGATCAACCTTTATTTGAGGGACTGCGTCCGATCGGGTCGAAAGATTTCGATTAAGTGGGTATCCTAAAAGGGAAAGCATAACAATAGCTTTGAGTCAGACGCCTGATACCGTGCGGTTCCGGAAATCCATCCTTTTTTAGTCTTTTTATCAGTTCTCGGTCACATACTGATCCGCAACAGTCACTCTCCGAGGCGTAGGTTCTACGAACCGGAGGCCCATCAGGTTCAAGGCAATTGTATTTTAGGCAAAATGTATGTGCTGTATGCACAATGCTTAAAACACGGCCCCTGGTCCATGCAGACTTCGCCATAGTAGCCTATGGCTACGACGGCTGAATCGGACCCCAGAAAATCTTCGTTATGCCATACCGTGTTCAATTGATTTAATCACAAATCTTGTTGTTATTAGCCAACCCCTTGTGGACTCACGGCATAGGCGAATCAAGATCTAAATGCAATTACCGTTTGTTGGCGGGTGCATTAGCTACCAATCAAACCTTGTGGCTTTATACCAACCCCAAAGCCGGTTCACTGTCGCACCCAAACCAATTATTTGAAAAGCATGTCTTCATCAAACGGTACTTGGTCCCTCATGATAAAATAGGAAGCACGGGCCAACTTGTTGGCAAGGGCCTTGGTTGCAACAGCGCCGTTGGCTTTAGCCATTTTTTTCTGTCATCAGTGTGTTTAATGCCTTCGTACTGTTTTATCGCCGATTTATCGCCGACGGATTGGCCAGATGTACCGTATAACCATGTTCCTGCAACCCATCTACAAGCCAGTACCAATTGTAGGTGGATTCAACGATAACACCTTCCAGATCAGCCTTGAATGGTTCCAAAACCTTTAAAACATTGTTCAGATCGTTTGGCTGCCGCCGGCCAAATAGCCTTTTGTTAACCGCCAAACGCCAAGGAAAACATCCGCGGCATGCGTGCAAAAAGGCTGAAAACTAAAACCAGTTTGTTTTTCGATGATAAGGTAAAATGTGTTGGTTGACGTTTGATTGTGATAATGTTAGCAAAGGCACCTGAAAATAAAGCGCGTCCAAAGTGCAAACCCGTAGCCTATGTGTTGTGGGGGACTCTCTGCGATTTTAAAATCTCATGTTCGTTAGTTTGAGCCTTTTACGTTATGAACATTCTATTGATTGAAATTAATCCTTTTGCACCGACAATGACGCCTATTTCATTGGGCTACATTGCAGCATTTCTTAAATCAAAGGGGTTCAGGACCAAAATATTGATTATAGGGCAGGATACGTCTTTGTCACGTTCCGGTTTTCATGAGCTTATAACCAGCTTTCAACCGGCTCTGGTTGGTTTGACGGCCTACCAGAGAACCATGCTTTATGTAAGAGGCTTTGCCAACTTTATAAAGTCTATGGACAATAATATAAAGGTAGCCATTGGTGGTCCACAGGCGACCTTCATGCCCTCTTCCGCCTTTAAAGAGCTTTCGGATATTGATTATATCTGTCGATCTTCGGGCGAAGTAACGTTGCTAAGGGTCGCACAGGCCATCAAAAACGGGACCCCTTTTTCGGATCTTGCAGGCGTAAGTTACAAGGACACTCAAGGCGTTGTCTTTGATACTCAGGAGATCGACGGCTTTACAGAGTTAGATCATTATCCTTCTCCATATCTGCATGATATTTTTGACTATTCTTGTATGAATGAGGCAGTCATGCTGACCTCTCGCGGATGTCCTTATCACTGTATCTACTGTTACACTCCCCATGCTTTTAAACACAAAATAACCTTTCATTCCGTTGACCGGGTGCTTGAGGAAATTAGATGGGTAACAAAAAAAGGGGTAAAAAGACTTTGGTTTGCTGATCCGAATATTTCATGTAAACCGAAACGGCTTATAGAAATTTTTGACAGAATCTTGACAGAAGGCATTGAGGTGAAGATGTGGGTGCAGACCCGTGTGGACCTAGTAACTGAGGAATTGATGAAAAAGATGAAACGAGCCGGGGTAGGTGTTATTGCCTTCGGACTCGAGTCGGCTTCTGACCGTGTATTAACAAAGCTTGGCAAGAAGATAACCACGGAACAGGTGGCCAGGGCGATCCGGCTGGCCCAGGACCAGGGCATAGAAGTAGAGCTTTTTACCTTGTTTGGTCTGCCTTACGAAACTTTTGAGGATGCGGTGGAAACACTTGAGTTTGTGGAAAAGAACAAGGTCAAGATTATGGGGAATAGCAATTCACAGCAGATGCAGATCTATTTCGGAACACACCTGGCCAGACATTACAAAGATTACAATATACGACCGTTGAATAATAGCTGTCCGGCATATATGTCGATTGGATCTCAGTACGAAACCGAATGCTTTGGGATCAATGAGCTTCAAAAGATCCAAAATATGTGGCGAGCTCATTCTCTTGACGGAGGGAAACGCATCGTATCGTGATAAGATCGCAAATTGTATGAAAATAACAAACAACTGATGATGATCAAACCAGCCATACAAAAAATATACGTAGTCCTGGCCAAACAACAGGATAAGGCAGATCTTGAGCTGCTTTGTCGTGCATTGTCAGGCCTGTTTTTATATGTGAACATGACATCTAATCTTTATCTTGTTGCCGGGAATCTGTCCGAAAGTATGCATCAGATTGAACGTATTCAGAAAGAGGTCGGTAAATTCCTCAAAACGAACCTGTTTGCACGGCTTTATCTTCATTTTGTCCATTCGGCTACCCTGACAACCGTCAAAGAAATAGATTATTATTTTCGTTATTATTACGATTCCTTAAAAAGAGGAGCCGGCGAATTTGACAGGGAGGGCTTCATACATCAGGAAGTGCCGAGGCTTATATTGCTGCCGGTTTTTGTCCCGGATAAACGAGTTGAGTCCGCCTTACTAATAGGGCTTTTTAATGCGCTTAAAAGCGTTTTTATGTTACCCTGTCTTTACTTGGACAGGAGTACCTTTTTTCTGGCACAAGATAAAAATCTTCTGGCCCGCACGGAAAAAGTTTATTTTGCAAATGGCAAGTCAAGAGAGCCTGCTGAAATTGCATGCAATCTGTTTTATCAAGATCTCTTTGATGAGTCATTGGCTAAGTTGGCATCCAAAGCTGTATTTACGTCCGGCCCATGCCCGACTTCGCTCATTGTTTCGGCAAAAGACGGAAAGATTTATTGTTGTATGGATGCATTTCGCAAGAATGAAAGCCTGACCGATATTTATGAAAAAAGCGCGGATGAACTCATGGAACTTTATTATGAACACAACAATTCGAAAAGAGATTGCCTGGGGTGCAGACGCCGGACGGCTGAGTTTTTTGCAGTTTTGTCTCCTATTCGAACCACCTCCCCTGTTTTTTGACAATTAACCTGGTTGTATCATAGCATATCGTAAAAATATGTTGATCCGGTTAAATCCCATTTTTCCCAATATAAGCTTTGAAGTATTTAGTAAATGATAGGATTCTAAATAGTTATAAGAAACCTTCTTTTGGATACGAAAAATTATGGTAGTGTCGAAGTAACTTTTAATGAAAATTAAAGATTTCGTAAGATTTTCAAAGAACTTGTCCTTTGTCCAAATTGTTCAAAACTCGGTATTTTTCAGGATCTATTTAAAATAATTAAGAAAACAATCCGTTCAAAAAAGGATGTGCTTTTGAATGGTTAGCAGCTAATATTGAAGAATAGTCAACTATGCCAAGGAGATATGTTTTGTTAATAACTTGTTGATAACGTATAGCTAAAATGCTCTCATTCGGTTTGACATTATTGAGATTGGCTTTTTATTTAGATCTAACTTATATTCAGAATATTTTCTGACCTCATAAAACAAGTTCCATAAATTTAACTTCATAGTGTCTACTCAAAACTTGAATGAAACACCTATCTTGAGCAACTAATATAACGTCTCGGAAATTCTATAATCTATTGAAATTAAAGGCATTTTTAGACTTATATTTTTAACTCGGACATGGAATAATGGAATGATGGAATAATGGAATGATGATTTAAAGAAGATGACATTCCTCTATTTAATTTCT
>JAYEFV010000102.1:0-4779 GCA_034658755.1 Thermodesulfobacteriota bacterium
TGGGGGTATCATTTTTTAATAAGGGCAAGTCCATTTTAGAGGATTTGCTCTTTTTTGCTTTTTGTCGGAATTTAGGATATATGTAATCGAAATTAACTGACGTTAGGTTGCAGTTCTGGCAAGGTATCTCAGTTTTATGTAAGTTATGTTTCAATATAGAGTACTCAAAGTTCCTGAGAGATACCAGGTCTACGGAAGGTTGCCCATAAAGACATTCTTCTTTACATTTTTAGCTTTTCTTTTTATCTTTGCAACGGACATTGTTAGAACTTATGCCAAAGAAGTTGACCGTCCGATGATCCTTCAACTTATGGTAGAAGAAATGGTGATTTCAAACGACGACCCCTGATTTAATTTACATTTATTACAACAAAAGGAGACAACTATGAAAACATCAGCAAGAAAAGTTATTACAGTAGTTATGGGAATTATCCTGGTCAGCTTCATCACCTCTTATGCATCGGCAGGTTCTCAAAAAACCATGTTCTTGGGAGATTATTATAATAAAATGAAACCTGGTGCCAAAGGCGAAGCTAAGCTTCATTGGATTAAACCGGGGGTTGATTTCTCGAAATATAAAAAGGTCATGGTGGACTATGTGATCTTCGCTTTTGCTGAGGATGCGGAATACAAGGGGATCGATGCCAATGAAATGAAGGATATAGGCGATGGGGCCTCTCTGGCCTTAATCAATAGCGTAAAAGAGCACTTCACCGTGGTATCCAAGCCGGGCCCGGATGTCATCCGGGTTCGCACAGCGATTGTCAACCTGAAACCAAGCAAGCCGGGTTTAAGCGCGGTCACTACAGTAATTCCTGTGGGATTGGGCATCAGCCTTTTTAAGAAAGGCGCCACAGACTCATGGACTGGCTCCGGAGCCACTGAGGCGGAAATGATGGTCCTGGATTCCATGACCAACGAGGTTCTTGCCTCCGCCCATGTTGAAAAGACCGCAGAATTTGATGAGAGGTTCAGCAAATGGGAATCCGTGGATGAATCTTTTAAGTTCTGGGGAGAGTTGTTTTCAAAGCGCCTGAAAAATTTATCGAAGGTGAAATAGCGTCTTTCCGTAGAAAGGTTATTAAAGAATACGGACAGAAGGGTGGATCGATAGGGCATGGCAAGCGGTGAGTTATGAAGCCTCTGTAACTTTGTCACTTGCCGGTTTTCTGCTGGTATAATGTATATTGTTGTAAAAATGGCAATGTTCAGTGGCTCAGGCAAAATAGTATTAACCAGTAAAGACTTTATATTACCATTTGTAGGATTGAACTAATCAGCTTTTTTTGCCGAACTGCAGATATCTAAATAGTGTTTTATCCATAGTCCCGCAGTAGATAAGCTAAAGATTATAGTTTTTTGGTTCTGTTGGCAACAGGATTTTGAGTTTGGATTTATCGAGGCGGGATTATTGATAAAACAAAGATGTGCGAAGCCGATTCGCGAACGAGCTGGCACGATTTTTCTATATGGGTATTGTATTTCAATCTTGTATTGGGAAAACTTCGCCAATTGCCGGGCTTGGATTTTTCAAGGGAGTGATTTGCGATGAACCACACTGTATATTTCGTCATTTAAACCTCGATGTCTTCCAACGACGATACCATTTAAGGGTATTATTGTAAGTCAGGGCGTACCTCTCCTATCGTTATTCAAAAGACAATTCAAAAAATACGATTTAGCCGGTTAACCCACTAAACAGGTCAGGTGACTCGGTGGTCGTGCCCGGCCTTTTGGTATCTCTGCAAAAAAATGCATTTTTCCTTTGTTGCAGCAGGGACAGGTTGTAATATCTGTGCCCGTCAGCTGAAGCACCATCTCTTCCAGGGAAGCGACTTCTTTTTCAGGGGGAGCAGATACGTCCATCAAATCTCTTATGGCATTTAAATATTCGTTGCGATTGCGGTTGGCCAGAAAACCATAATGCCGGATTCTGACAAAACCGCTTGGCAGACTGTGCAAGAGGAACCGCCGGATAAACTCCACAGCCGTGATGGTGATCGTTTCTGTCCTTTTTTTCTTTCGATTTTTGGCAGTGAAGGAAACCATGCCGTTTTCAAGTTTCTTGATGCGGCTGTTGGCAATGGCCACCCGGTGGGTATAGCGTGCCAGGTATTCTAGAACATGTTCCGGGCGCTTGACAGGATCGCGAACACTGACCACCCAGTTTTTTGCATACAGCATATTCTTTAAGTTGCCATAGGTTCCGCCTGTAAATTTGAGCGCACCGGTTTTGCGGACACGCTCCAAGCGCTCCATAAACTTACCGCGAAAGACCCGTGACAATGCCTCTTCGTTAAAGAGATAATCGTTTTTTACCGGCAGCCATCGATTTTTATCCTTTGACACAGCACCGCCGGCCACAAGGCAGTGCAGATGAAAATGGGGATTGAGCTTTTGATCCCACGTGTGTAAAACGGCCAAAAAGCCTAAAGTGCCGTTGAGTTCATTCTTGCCAAATGTCAAAAGGGTTTTCGATGCCGCCGCAAAAAGGATGTTGAACATCACCCTTTTATTGTTTAAGATGACGGTGTTCAACTCGTGCGGCAAGGTAAAGACGACATGAAAATAGCTGACCGGTAAGATCTCGTCTTTTCGTTTTTCAAGCCATCTTTCCCGTGGCATATGCTGGCATTTGGGGCAGTGCCGATTACGGCAGGAATGATACGTTATGCGTACCGCACCACATGTGTCGCAGCGCTCAATATGACCACCAAGGTGAGACGTGCGGCAGTTCAAGAGGTCGGATACGATTTTACGATGTTCCGGCCATAAGGGATACTCGGCTTTATAGTCATCCAAATGATGATGTAAGATATCGGCGATCTCCGGCGTTTTCTTTTCAGGTTTTATGATTTGGGTCATCGGTTCTGTCCTCCTTTTGTGCATGTTTTTTGTCAATGAGATCCAAAGGGCTTGGGATCTTTGACAGGGTTTCGCGGCTCACATGCAGATAAATCATGGTACTGGTCAGTCTCGCATGGCCCATCAAAACCTGTATTTTTCTGATGTCGTATCCAGCCTCCAGAAGATGTGTGGCAAATGAGTGACGCAGCGTATGGATACCGGCTCCCCTCTTGACGCCTGCTTTCTTTCTGGCATCTTCGTAAACCGTGCGGATGGTCTCGTAGGATAAAGGCTGATCTTTCTTCTTCTTAAATGAGGATGGGAACAGGTAGATTTTGGGACGATACTCCCTGTAATAGGACCTGAGTTCTACAAGCAGTCTTTTTGAAAGCAGGGTATAGCGTTCCTTTTTACCCTTACCTTTGACCTTGATCAACATCGTTTTGTTGTCGATATTCCTGGGTTTGAGGTTAATGGTTTCGCTGGCCCTGAGTCCTCCCGAGTAGGTGGTCATCAGAATCATTCGGTGTTTGAAGTTGTTCGTGGCACAGATGATCTTCCAGATTTCTTGCATGGTAAGGACTTGTGGAAGTTTTCTCGTCGTCCTCCTGATGCTGTAGGTGACGGGTATCTCATTTTCAATCACGTATTTGTAAAAAAAGCGAAGTCCGGTAAGAACACTGTAGCAGCTGTTGGGAGCATTGCCCTTGTCTTGTTTGAGATAGAGAAGATAATCCTCGATTTTTTCTTTGGTCATTTTATCCGGGGATTGATTATAGAACCTGGCGATCCCTGTGACAGCGGCAAGGTAGGCCCTCTGTGTGTGATGGGAAAGATTCTTAAGTTCCATAGCCCGGATCATTTTCTGACGTAATTGTGTCATGTCATACCTCCTTTGTTGTGGGTTAATAACGATTTGGAGGTATTTTATACTATCGGGGTAAAAAGAAACGGTTGTTTGGAGGGATGCTGGATGGTTGGAACGAAATTCTGACTTTTATAAAAGATAGAGCGAAGCGATTCCTTATATTTGAATCATTGTGATCAATTGAGTATGACAAGTGTTTTGAAATGAGAAAAGACGGGCGGGAAGACTACCGCGAAGCGGTTTCGTACATCTCCACGAACCCGTAACGAATCCCGATTCTATTGCATATCAAAAGTTTAGTTGTTATATAGAGATTCTCAATAAATTTGGCATTTGACATTTCGTTTAAGTCATGCCAAAATGTTACAGATTTTGAGGAGCATCAAGTTTTTGGTGCATGTAATAAATATTGAAAGGTTACAAAAGCCTGTGATACGCATATTGCCCTACATTAGACAGATACATCTTAATTTCAAATTGTTGAACCAGATGGATGAGTCTGTTGATTAATGAGGATTTTTAGTCTTAATGAAAATCTCGTTTATGTAATAGAAAGGTGAGAGGGTGTTCAAAAATCCATTGATGCTCATAGCACTCATTTTAACCGGCCTTATCGCCATTTGGGGTATCATTGACACAGCGGGGCTTGCCCAGTTCTCCTCATCAATGACGGGCGTCATGTTCACCAGCCGTGGCTGGTTTATCATGCTCTCTGTGAGCCTGCTTTTGATCTTGTGCATCTGGCTCGCCATTTCTCCATATGGCAAGATCAAACTTGGTAATGACGATGATGAGCCTGAGTTTTCCACGGTTAGCTGGCTGAGCATGCTTTTTGCAGCCGGAATGGGCGTGGGGCTGCTTTTTTGGGGCACAGCTGAGCCCCTTTCCCACTTCAATGTTATTCGTGACTACACCGACGATTTTCATGCAGCGGAAAATGCGCTCTTTATTACCAACTTTCACTGGGGCCTTCACGCCTGGGCCATCTATGCGGTCACGGGTCTTGTCATGGCCTATTTCAGCTTTCGCAAAGGCTATCCAATCCTGGTAAGCTCTCCTATGAA
>JAYEFV010000103.1:0-4778 GCA_034658755.1 Thermodesulfobacteriota bacterium
CATGTCAAAAAAAATCGTGTGATATCGTTTTTTCAATAAGGTAAATCCATTTCAGAGGGTTTGCCCTTTTCATTTTTATGGTATATGTAATCAGCATGTATTGATTTCAGGTTGTGTGTATGGCAAGTAAGCACAACATCGGATTTCGGTTTGAAACCTTCATTATTCTTCTACCCGTGCTCCAATTTTATTTATATTGATGTTGGACCGATTCGATACTGGCAATATCCGGAATGAAAAATATCTTTTTGCTGAATTTTTTCCGTATAATACTTTTGGAGAAGTCGCTTTCTCGTTAAGAGCAATATTCAACCGGCGGTCCCTTCCATATATGTCATCTCTAAAGTTGATAATACCATCCTTGTCAACCCAGGCTGTCCAGTAAAGAATATAAATTTTTATCGGGTTTGACAAAAATATTATTTCGTTTTTTTTGCGGTTGACCGCAGCAACTAATTTTTCGAGACTCCATTTTGAATTATTTTGCAAAAGGTAAGCTGCAAGTTCAATGGGTTTTTCAATGCGGATACAACCGGAACTAAAGGTGCGTCTTGTGTTATTAAATAAATTGTGAGCCGGCGTGTCGTGTAAATATATGCTGTATTTATTTGGAAAAATAAATTTTACTCGTCCAAGGGCATTCGATTTTGCCGGATCCTGGCGGAGCTTATAGACAAAATTTTTCTTGGTTATCGCAGCCCAGTCAATAGATTCAGGGTTCAACTCTCTTGCATCTTCTTCCCAATTTTCAAAAACCCTGATGTTATTATCAGCCAAGTAGCCAGGGCCTTTTTTAATACAGGGTAATATGTCATTCAGGGCAATTGTGTGGGGAATATTCCAATAGGGATTCAATTCAAGATATGTTATTTTTCGTGATAAAACAGGAGTGGGTCGATCCATTTTTCCTACAATAGCTCTAATTGATTTTATTGTTTGTTCATTGTCAATAACATTGAGTTGAAAATTGGCTGTGTTAACTATGATATGGCAGTTCCCTAAGTCTTGAGGAAGCCAACGCCAACGTTCCATATTCAATCTGATCTGTCTAATACGATCTTCCACCGGAACATTTAGTGCTAATAGTGTCTTTGAACCCACAATTCCATCAACCTTAAGCCCGTGTCTTGCCTGGAACCTTCTGACTCCATCTTCCAAGACTTCATCAAAATAGTCCTGATTGCTGTTGGTTGAGTCTGTAAGATCACCTGAAATGATCAGGCGTGATCGTAAAGCGGCAATCCGTGTTCCATAATCGCCTTTCCGCAGTTTTTCCCCGGCAGGTACGTCATGCCGACAACCCGATTTTTTTATCTTTTGGTATTTTAATAGTGCCAGTTTTAATCTTAAATATCCGGAATGATGGGGCTGCAGAGCATCAACAAATCCTTCCATTTTGTCATCATACAACACGGTTTGAAAAATCTTTTTCAGCTTTCTCTTTGGTTTTTTTATGTACCAATTTAAATTGTTGGAATATGGATCTACGATCCCTTCTGACAGGTGAAATGCATATGAAAAAAAAGCATCGGTTAAGAGTATATCAAGTTCTGCCAACTTTGCAGGTTCAGGCGTATCTGACACTATGCTGAGCTTAATATCAGTCAGCAAGGTCAAAATATTTTCCTGATGATAGGTTTCTGAATCGAGTCCTTCATGGTCTGCTTCAATAATAGTCTTTATGAGAACTTCCGCCTTATTGTTCAACCCATCTTTAGTAACCCATACAGGTTTAACTTCCCGATGAAGATAGAAAGCGAGAAGTAATTCCGGATTGCAAATAAGTGTGATTTTAGAATCTATTTTATTTTTTATGATCGGGGAGGCAAGCCGCAAGATCAAACACTCACGCACCTCATCTGTAAAATTGCAACAATTATTGGTCTCTATATTTTGCATGGGGATATTTATCAGGCTCTGATTAAAATTGTCGATGAATCCGCAGGTATTGTTACACTTAATCAAGGAAAAAGAACCGGGAACCATGCTATTGCTGGCAAAATTAATATGATTATTGCGTTTCGTTTTAGCAAACGGAAACGAATAAGCGCTTAAAGAATATTTATCCACCTGATCATTTAAATTAAGGGAATAAACATTCCCGGATAAGAGCAAAATGCTTCCCGACAAAATGAATATAAGTACCGATAGCTTCATATTTTCCTCGCCCAAATACCCTTTACAAAAAAAACAGCAAATATAATGCCAGAATATAAACGAGATAAGTAATTTTCTGTGTTCAATTGATTTATTTCTGCGGGCAAATTCACAAGCATTGCAATTTAATGTAGTGCATGGTTTCCTCAAGGACCTCTGTTTTAGAATGCCAGGCAATTGTTTTAAAAGCCTCGTTAACCGAAATTATGATTTTTTTGTGTTCACAATTATGACCCCGTCCTGAATCGTAAACACCACTGTTTTTCAATACCTGTTTAATTTCTGTTCAAGCATTGATACCAACTATTCAATATCTAAACAGTTCTGCTGTTCAGTTCTTAAACAGCTTGACAGTTGGATGACAACAAAAATTTTAAACTCGAACATCAATTCTGGGCGGTTTTATCCGGCAACCGGCAACCGGTAACGAGCAGCCGGCCCCCCATCTTAATTGGTATAATTATTGCTGTAATATTATAGAATAATAGAGTGTTAAACCGACAGGCCTCAAACCACAGAAGGGTTACAATGATTAAGGAGCGCTCTTAACAGATTGTCCTGAAGCATGCGACACCCGAATATCATGCCATAACATAGGGTTCCCCGAAGCCGAGCGCCCATTTTTAGATATCAGAATCATAAAATAATTTTCTATAAATTTAATGATCAATATATCAGGCGAAAGGAGGCCAAAGATGGAGAAAAAATTTGTTGCTCTGTTTTTTGTTGTTGCTGCCTTTATATTGGTTGTGAGTCAGATTAGTTTTGCTCAGGATATGGAAGGTAGACTGGGCATAGGAGCAAGGGTGGCTTATGTAAATTTTTCAGATGAGGGCTTATATCGATTTGATGTGGATCCTGATGAGACTCCGATGTATGGAGGAAATATCACCTATTTTGTTCATAGCTATCTCTCTATTGAGTTGAGTGTTGATTATCTTGAGACCGATGTCGATTTAGATACCATAGGTGGATCTGTTGATATAGGGGATCTTGAACGAATCCCAGTCCTTTTATCACTCCGAACGCATTTACCTATAAATCCAAAAGTAAGCCCTTATTTAACTGTTGGTATTGGGTATTATTTTAATGATTTTGACATGAAAAGTTATGTTCCTGCTGGTTATGATGTAGATATAGATGACAGTTTCGGATACCATTTGGGAGGAGGTATTGAATATTTTATTAATAATCACTTTGCCTTTAATTTAGATTTTAAATATATATGGGACAACGTTGATGTCGATTTAAAAGAACCTGGTGGGTACTCGGTAAATGATAAAAACCTTGATATGGACTCTTATAGTGCCGGAATCGGTTTCAAGTATTACTTCTAAGCCCTTTAAAACTTTAAAACAACAAATATATAATATGCAAGGTCAGAAATGGCCCTGCTTTTTTTATAAGAATTGCTTGCAGGTATCTGCTATATATGGCAATGCGCTTAATTTTTGTGATATCATATGGTTTTCTATTAATAGGTTTTCACGGTAAAGGCGTTAAATTATATTTACGTACCACAATATATAGTATATGCTCATTTCGCTGATTTTTTATAGAGCTGATTGATTCCTGCCTTGAACCTTAAATCTATGCCGCACTAGTGATGCTTTCGGTTTTGGTTAGAAATCATCAACTCGGAACTTGCAGTTACTGCTATTTAGGTCAGGTGCTGTAAAGCCCTCTAACTCCCAAGACACGGAACGAATATTACAACTGTGTGTGCCCTCAAAGGTGACGGTTTCGTAAAAAGTCGAAAAACACCCTTTTTTGTCATTCCGTCCCGGATCAGGGTCCGGGATGACGGCCAAGCCGGAATCCAGTAAATTCAATGGCTTCTGGATGCCGGATCAAGTCCGGCATGACGGTTTTAGGACTTTTTACGAGTTTATCAAAGGTGAGTCTTAATTAATTCACTATACGTCCATAAACTCATTCCAGATTTTACCGACTTTTTTCCGTAAGCTGCGAAATTTATTTTCAGGCACTTTGGCAGGCTTCTCCTGGAGGCTGAGTTGGTGAACCGCCGCCCGATAGGTCAGGTAGGCTTCTTTGAGAAGGTGGGCGA
This sequence comes from Thermodesulfobacteriota bacterium, assembly GCA_034658755.1. Taxonomy (GTDB): domain Bacteria; phylum Desulfobacterota; class Desulfobacteria; order Desulfobacterales; family UBA11574; genus S5133MH16. Next base: position 4,226 of record JAYEFV010000103.1, read on the forward strand.
TATGCGCTTCAATGATACCGGTTTGGTTCAAGGTTTCCAGAAGACGAACCGTGTCGGTCCACCGGGTCAGCTCGTTATATTCACTGGATTTTAAAAGCACCAGATACTGAACCAGAAATTCAATATCAACAATTCCGCCCGTATCCTGTTTGAGATCGAAAAGTTCCGGTTCATGGCTTAGGAGTTCTCTGCGCATCCGGTCGCGCATATCCACAACCTCTTCTTGAAGCTTGCTCATAATTCTGGGCCGGGCAATCACCTGATTACGTATCTGCTCAAAGCGTTTGGCCATCTGAATATCACCGCTTATGGGTCTTGCCTTGATAATGGCCTGATGTTCCCATGTCCAGGCTTTGTTCATTTGATACTCTTTAAACCCCTGGATGTGGCTAACCAGAATGCCGGAACTGCCGCTGGGCCGTAACCGCATATCCGGCTGATACAGCATACCGACAGCCGTATACGCTGTTAAGATATGGACGACTCTCTGTCCCAGCCGTGCAAAAAACTGGGCATTATCTATGGAGAGCTTACCGCCACGTGTCTTCCCCTC
>JAYEFV010000104.1:0-17319 GCA_034658755.1 Thermodesulfobacteriota bacterium
CTCTGCTTCATTTCATTGCCTGCCATTATTTTATTCGCTGATTAACTCTCTAAATCTGTCTATGGTTTTTTTATAGTCCGGGCTTTTAAAAATTGCCGATCCGGCAACAAAAACATCAACTCCGGCATCCGAAATAGTTTTAATGGTCTTTTCGTTTACTCCTCCGTCAATCTCAATAAGGGTAGCGAGTCCCCGGTCCCGGATCATTCTGCGAAGGGCTCTGACCCTGTCTAAACTGTTGGGTATAAACTCTTGACCTCCGAATCCAGGATTAACGCTCATTATCATTATAAAGTCAACGTCTTCCATTATCCATTCTATCGAGGATAAAGGGGTTGACGGATTCAGCACCACTCCGGCACGCCGGTCAAACTCCTTGATCATATGTATCGTCCGGTTCAAGTGAACGCAGGCTTCTACCTGAACGGAAATTAGATCAGCGCCTGCTTTTGCAAAATCTTTGATGTAGCGGTCCGGATTTTCAATCATCAGATGGACGTCAACAGGAAGTGATGTTACCCGCCTGACAGCCTCAACCACCAAAGGGCCTATGGTGATGTTCGGCACAAAATGACCGTCCATAACGTCTATATGAATCCAGTCTGCTCCGGCCACTTCAACCGATTTTATTTCATCTCCCAGTTTTGAAAAATCAGCCGACAGTATGGATGGTGCAATATATTTCATTTTTTTGAGTAAACCTCAACCCGGACAAGCCGGAAAAATTGCCACAAAGACACAAAGACACAAAGGAAAACAATTTTATTATTCACCTTCGTGCCTTGGTGCCTTGGTGGCGAAAAGGAATGTTTTGTCACAAAAATACAAGATTCAGAGTTAAGCTTCCAACGTGTTCAGTACTTTGTTTGCGGAATCGGTAACCACGGTTCCGGGACCGAACACGCCCTTGGCTCCGGCCTGATACAGAAAATCGTAATCTGCCGGCGGAATGACGCCTCCCACAATAACATTGATATCCTGGCCGCCTTTTTCTTTAAGAGCTTCAATAAGTTGTGGAACCAGGGCCTTATGCCCGGCCGCCAGACTCGATACACCCACAACATGAACATCGTTCTCCAAAGCCATCTGGGCAGCTTCTTCAGGTGTCTGGAACATGGGACCGATGTCCACGTCAAACCCGAGGTCTGCAAAAGCAGTTGCGATCACCTTAATCCCTCGGTCATGACCGTCCTGGCCCATTTTTGTCACCAGTATTCGCGGTCTTCGCCCGTGCTTTTCCTGGAATTCATCGGTTCTTTTGCGAACGGCCGCAAATATTTCGCTGTCAGCATACTCTTCAGCATATGCTCCGGATATACACTGGGTCGTGGCCACGTAACGGTTGAAAACCTTTTCCATGGCGTCTGATATTTCTCCAACTGTGGCTCGTGCCCGTACTGCCGGAAGACAGGCTTCCAGCAGGTTTCCGCCGGAATCGCAGGCGTTGGTTATGGCTTCCAGAGTCCTCCGGACTTCATCATTGTCCCGTTTTGCTTTGATCTCTTTTAATCTTGCGATCTGTTCATTACGGACAGCCTCGGGAACTTCAAGAAGACCTTCCAGGGGTTCCTCTTCAATCTGATATTTGTTCACACCCACAATTACATCTTTGCCCTGATCAATGCGGGCCTGTTTCCTGGCTGCGGATTCTTCGATCCGCATCTTGGGCATCCCGGTTTCAATGGCTTTGGCCATTCCGCCGAGTTCCTCAACCTCATCCATGATCTTTCGGGCCTCATTGATGATGCCACCGGTCAGCGCTTCAACATAGTAAGATCCTCCCAAAGGATCAACCACATGGCAAACCTGGGATTCTTCCTGGACAATAATTTGAGTGTTTCTGGCAATCCGGGAGGAAAGAGCGGTGGGAAGACTTACCGCCTCATCAAAAGAGTTGGTATGCAAAGACTGAGTTCCGCCCAAAACTGCGGACAGACATTCAAGGGTGGTTCGAATGATGTTGTTATACGGGTCCTGCTCGGTCAGGCTCCAGCCCGATGTCTGAACATGGGTCCGTAACATCGTAGATTTTGGATTTGTGGGGTTGAACTGGCTGATGATTTCATGCCACAGAAAACGGGCAGCTCTTAACATGGCAATTTCCATGAAAAAGTTCATCCCGACCCCGAAGAAAAACGACAGACGCGGCGCAAACTTGTCGATATCCAGTCCGGCAGCCAGAGCGGCCCTGACATACTCCAGCCCGTCCGCCAGTGTAAATGCAGTTTGTAGAACAGAGTTGGCGCCTGCTTCCATCATATGATACCCGCTGATACTGACGGTATTATACTTGGGCATGTTTTTGGAACAGAATCCGATGATATCGGATACGATCCTCATGGAAGGTTCCGGAGGATAGATATACGTGTTTCTGGTCAGATATTCTTTTAAAATATCGTTCTGAATGGTGCCTCCCAGTTGCTCATGCTTGACGCCCTGTTCCTCGGCCGCCACGATGTAGGCGGCCATAACCGGCAAAACCGCGCCGTTCATGGTCATGGAAACCGTCATCTTGTCCAAGGGAATCTGATCAAAAAGGATTTTCGTATCCTCAACAGAATCTACGGCAACACCGGCCTTGCCGATATCGCCCACCACCCTGGGATGATCCGAATCATACCCCCTGTGGGTTGCAAGATCAAAGGCCACCGAAAGTCCGGTCTGACCGGCAGCAACGTTCTTCCTGTAAAATTCATTCGACTCCTTGGCTGTGGCAAAACCGGCATACTGGCGGACGGTCCAAGGCCTCCCGGCATACATGGTGGCCATGGGACCCCGCACATAGGGTTCGAAACCCGGCAGGGTGTTCACGTGCTCCATCCCCTCAAGGTCCTCTGCGGTGTACAGCGGTTTTACCAATATGCCTTCATCCGTCTCCCAGTTAAGAGACTCAAGGGGTTTTCCTCTCAGTTGTTTGGTGGCAAGCTCTGTCCATTCTTGTACTTCAGGATTTTTAGACATGGCATCCTCCTTTTTTTCTCTTGCTTTACTATGTATCTAATTCTTAAAATAAAACCTTGATTTCTAAGCCGGATAAACCGGAAATAACAAATCACAAGCATCAAATCTCAAATAAATTCCAAACTACAAGCTCCAAATTCCAAATAAGATCCAAAGCAAATGTTTTGTCCTTTGATTTTTTGACATAAAAACAAAAGAAATCAGAGTTTAAGTGCGAATATATTATCTTTCACAAAGTTCAACCAGAATGCCGTTCGTGGCTTTGGGGTGCAAAAAAGCGATTTTTGCGCCACCGGCGCCCATTCTGGGTTTTTCGTCAATCAGCCGTATTCCTTTTTCCTTTAATTCTGCCAGGGCCTCTTCAACATTCTCCACTCGAAACGCAACGTGATGAATCCCCTGGCCCTTTTTTTCCAGGAATTTAGCGATTGGCCCGTCCGGCGCCGTTGATTCAAGAAGCTCCACTTCACTTTCTCCCACCGGGAAAAAAGCAGTGGTAACTTTCTGCTCTTCAACGGTCTCGGAGCCTTCAAATTCAAGCCCCAGCGCATCTGTCCAAAAATTTTTACCTTCTTCGATGCTGTTTACGGCTATGCCGAGATGGTCTATTTTTAATATTTTCATAAAACCCCCCCTTTAAATTGAATATTGACTATTTAAGATTGATGAATTCGTAAAAAGTCCCAAAACCGTCATGCCGGACTTGATCCGGTATCCAGAAGTAATTGAATTTACTGGATTCCGGCTTCCTCCGGAATGACGACAAAAGCGAATTCCTGACTTTTTACGAAGCCATCAAGATTGAAAAATAAATAGTTGGTAACAGTTCAGTTCTTTGGAACAAATCAATTTCTAAATTTTTCCATGACCCGTTTAAATCCGGGCATGGCATTTATTATGGTTTCATCGGCCACGCAGAAGGCGATTCTGAAATGACCCGGTCCGCCAAAACCGCTGCCCGGGACAGCAAGGATCAATTCCTTCTGAAGCGCCTGTATGAATGTTACATCATCAGGAATCGGTGTTCTGGGGAAAAGATAAAACGCACCTGACGGTGTGAAAAAATCGTAGCCGCAATCCGACAGACCCTTGCACAGCAGTTCTCGTTTCCGGGCATACGCTGAAATATCCACGCTCGTGCCCTGAACTGATGCCACAACCCGCTGCATCAGAGCCGGAGCATTGACAAACCCGAGGATCCTGTTGGCCAGTGCCATGCCGCCGATAAGCTCTTTTTTATAAGAAGCTTTGGGATTAACCGCCAAATAACCGATTCGTTCCCCGGGAATGGAAATATCCTTTGAATATGACGTAGCAATGATGCTTTCAGTATAACTTTGAAAGATGCTTGGAACTTTTTGTCCGTCATAAACGATTTTGCGATACGGTTCATCTCCGATAAGATACAGGGTCCGGTTCAGTTCTTTTCCCTTTTCAGTTAATAGGGTTCCGAGTTCATTAAGACTCTCTTTTGAATATACCTGCCCGGTAGGATTGTTCGGGGAATTTATTAAAACGGCCCGGGTCTTTTGAGTTATCGCAGCGGAAACGGCGTCAATGTCCAGATTAAAATCCGTTTTTGTGGCTACGGTTTTAAGGCTTCCGCCATGGTTGTCCACATAATATCTATATTCAACGAAAAAAGGAGCCGGAGTGATAACCTCATCACCGGGATCGAGGATTGTTTTCAGGATAACGTTCAGGGCACCGGATGCTCCGCAGGTCATGATCACCTCATTTTCGGTAACCTGCACCTTCTGTTCGTCGCAAAGATAATCAGCCACAGACTTGCGAACATGCGGATATCCGGTATTGGGCATATAAGCATGAACCCCTGAATCCGAGGACGTTGCGGCATCCTTGAGTGCCGCCCGGAATTTTTCAGGGGGCTCCAGGTTCGGGTTTCCCAGGCTGAAGTCATATACGTTCTCAGCGCCATGCTCAGCCTTGAGGCGGGCGCCCTCTTCAAACATTTTACGTATCCAGGAAGATCCGGATATAATGGTCTCGATATGCTTTGCTATGGTCATTTGAACATAAGATACTGGAGTATTGGAGTGCTGGAGTGTTGAGCAGATGACTGCCAAGTATCAACAGGCTTGATTTAAACCCCCAGCATCTCTATTGTGATCACTTCATTCCTCAGCATAAACTCAGCGAACCAACTTAAATATATATATTTATTAAGGGATGGGTTGCAAGTTTTTTCTGAAAAATTTTTAACACAGATATTGAGTTGCAGTACAAGACTTTTTTGCTATGAATTTGATGAACTCGCAAAAAGTATTATACCAATATTGGGCAGTTTCCCGTATGCCTTTGAATAAGCCCTTATTCTGCCCGTTCCACCGACTTTACCTCCGGGATTTCCTTTTTTAGAAATCTTTCAATTCCGTTTTTAAGGGTCATCTGAGACATGGGACATCCGGCGCATGCACCCTGCAACCTGACTTTGACCACGCCGTCTTCCACATCGACAAGTTCCACATCACCCCCATCAGCCTGAAGCATCGGCCTGATTTTGTCTATTACCGCCTGAATTTTTTCTCTCATGATACCCCTCCCTCTCCTTTATTTATTATGCCCTGAAAAACCTGGTCCCTTTGGGCCAGGTCAGAGTTCTCCGGCTCTGCCTTGGAGTTTGGTGTCTTAAATCACAAATCCCAAGCACCAAATCACAAATAAATCTCAAATTCCAAATTACAAATTCCAAACCGGTTCCCGCCGGGCCGTAGGCAAAGCGATTATTTTTTTGTTTGGGATTTGTTATTTGGAATTTCAATAAGTCGATGAACTTTCAATAGAGCAAATCCCCTCTGATGATAACCAAAGCCGGGTCCTCTATGCCCGGAGTCTTTACTTGCCTTCATAAAAAGCTTTTCTAAATTCATCAAATTTGTTTTGGTATATCGCTGTTCGCATATGCTCCATCAGTTTCATATAAAAATAAATATTATGAATTGTATTTAAACGATAAGCAAGCAATTCTTTTGCCATGTAAAGGTGTCGAAGGTAGGCTCTGGAATAATTTTGGCATGTGTAACAAGTACATCCGGATTCAATAGGTTTGGTGTCATACTTGAAACGAGCATTGCAAATATTTATGGCGCCTTTTTTTGTAAACATCTGGCCGTTTCGAGCGTTCCTTGTGGGGATGACGCAATCGAACATATCCGCCCCAAGGGCCACAAGCTCTACAAGATCTTCAGGAGTTCCGGTACCCATGATATATTTAGGCTTATTATCCGGAAGTATGGGCAGCGTAAAATCAGCAATTTCAAACATGATCTCCTTTGGTTCACCTACGCTGAGCCCACCAATGGCATAACCGCTGAAAGTGATTTCAGATAAATTCTCCGCTGAACGTTTTCTAAGGTCCTTAAACATGCCCCCCTGAACGATACCGAAAAGGGAAGGGGGCTTTGAGACGGTTAGATCTAAAGACCCGATGCCTTCTTGCAAAGCATTTTTACATCTTTTTGCCCATCGGGTGGTAAGCTCAAGTGCCTCTTGGGTATGTTTACGGCTTGCAGGGTATTTGATGCAGTCGTCAAGGCACATGATGATGTCCGATCCGAGACAAAGCTGTATTTCAACCGACTTTTCAGGCGTCAGTAAATGACTTGATCCATCGATATGGGACTGAAAAAAAGCGCCCTGATCGGTAATCTTTCCAAGTTTAGCCAGGGAAAAGACCTGAAAGCCGCCGCTATCCGTTAAAATAGGTCGGTCCCAGCACATAAAACCGTGGAGGCCGGAAAAACGGCGGATAACATCGCATCCCGGTCTGAGGTACAGATGATAGGTGTTCCCCAGAACAATTTGGGTCCCGCACTCCATAAGCTCCTGGGGTGACAGGGATTTCACCGTGCCAAGCGTTCCCACCGGCATAAAAACAGGGGTCTCTACCTCACCGTGAGCTGTCTGCAAGACGCCGGCCCTTGCCCCTGTTGTGTCAGATTTTGCAACTATTTTGAAATTGGACATATAAATCGTTTCTTATTTGTAAATTTTGTACTTTTTGTGGCAAAACTTTTTTCTTCTCGCCACAAAGACACCAAGACACTAAGGCGCCGCCCCAGAGGGGCTCTGCCCCGGAGGGAAAGAATAATAAAATAAAATCCTTTGCCTCCGGCCCGGAGGGTGTCTTTGTGCCTTGGTGGCAAATATTTCTTGGTTCTATCCGAGCCGGAGGCCGGCCCGTCCGCCTTAGGTTTTAAGTTTCAGTGTTTTCATTAGAGCATGAATCATGCAATAAACATGGCATCCCCATAACTGAACAGCCTGTATTTTTTATTTATGGCCGACTGGTATGCATTCAATATGTTTTCCCGACCTGTAAAAGCGGATACAAGCATTAAAAGCGTCGATTTGGGAAGATGGAAATTCGTAATCATTGCATCTACAACGTTAAATCTGTACCCGGGATATATAAAAAGATCGCAGCTTCCGCCGCCGTGAGCCACGTTCCCTCCGTCATCCCAAGCATACTCTAACGCACGTACGCACGTCGTGCCTACGGCAATGATGCGTCTGCCTTTTGTTTTGGCACGGTTTATAACATCGGCAGTATCTTTGGAGATAGAATACCACTCGGAATGGATTTTATGCTCTCTTATATCCGATACCCTGACCGGCAAAAACGTACCGTAACCCACGTGCAGGGTAACTGTAACGATACTGATCCCTTTTTCTTCTATTTGTTTAAGGAGTTTTTTCGAAAAATGGAGTCCTGCCGTGGGTGCGGCAACTGCACCTTTTTGTGAAGCATAAACGGTCTGGTAAGATGTCCTGTCATCCTTACAATCGTTCCGTTTAATATATGGGGGCAAAGGAACGTGTCCTATTCTGTCAAGGAGACTTTCAAAATTATCTTTAGACGAAAATTTTACATTATAAATTCCTTCTTGACACTCGACAACCTTGGCTTGCAATCCCTGGCCAAAAAATAACGGCGTACCGTTTTTCGGTTTTTTTGAGGCTTTAATCAGGCATCTTAAAACAAGTTCGTTACGCCCAGGATTTTTACGCCCGCCGGGGTAATCAAGGATAAAAACTTCTGCCTTGCCCCCGGTATCCTTTTTCCCGAAAAGTCGTGCCGGAATCACCTGGGTGTTGTTTAAAACCAGTAAATCCGTTGGCAAAAGGAGATCATAAATTTCATAAAACTTATGGTGGGACATTCTGCCGGTTTCTTTGTTCAGAAATAGAAGTTTTGAACGGTCCCGTTGATCTGCCGGTTTTTGAGCAATGAGGTCGTCGGGCAGATCATAATTGTAATCATTCAATAAAAACATGATGGCTATCTTTTTCCCAGATATACCAGCAAAATTCCCGAGAGCATAAGTACAAGACCGAATTTTTGCAAAGACTTATCCGGCAGTTCAAGGACTTTTTCTAAAACCAACTTCATCTTTGCCGGAAATGCAAAATATGGAAGACCTTCCACGACCATCACCATTCCGAGCACACACAGGAAAAAATTCATTATACCCCTCTATCAAGTTATACAATCGCTTCGCGATTCTATATAACGCGGCTTCGCCGCTCAAAAAAAGAAATTTCTATACTATCAGGTTAAATGACATCTCTAAAATTAAAATCAATCGCTTCATTAATTCTTTTAAAGTCGTCAACATTTCGGGTGATTACCGTGGCTCCGATTTGACGGGCCAATAGAGCAATGCAAACGTCGTTGTAATCTCTCGGATTTTTTGGATCCAGTTTTCCGGAAAAACGAAGTTTATGGCATACACGGCCGATTAAAATTTGAGTAGATGGGTCAGGTTGTATTAGGCGACCTAATTTAACAAATGTGCTACCAAGGCGAATCAGATGCTTTATTTCGGCATTTCCCTTTGCGCCTATCCATAATTCATGAAGCACGGGATGAACCATATACATCACCTTATTTAACCCGCTGATTTCATGCTGATAAAGACCATGATTGAATATGCCGATATAGATATTGGTATCGAAAACAACTTTTTCTTGCACGTCTTAGACCTCCTCAAAATCAAAACTTCCGGCATCTGCCAGAGTTACTTCAGCCAACTGAATATCCGTATCAAATTGTTTAAGAACGGTATTGATGGCTTCTTTTTCTGATTTGGCCTTTAATGCGATTTTGATGCGATTGATTTGTGCCTGATCAAGCTCAATGGTTTTTTTTACAAGTGCCATGACTACCTCCCATACTATACATATAATACTGATGAATTTTATGGTATTTATGTAATATCAACTCTTTTTATTGTCAACAAATTTTTTACAGATAGAGAAGTTTACAGTCAGGTTTTAAATATGGCTTGACTAATTTTTTGCTTTGGTTCAAAATTTTATATTTAGCGAATGTGTTACCACAGACCATCAAAGTAACCGTTAAAACGCAAGGATTAAAAATGACATATGAACCTGTAATCGGGCTTGAAGTTCATGCTCAGCTCAAGACTAAAACAAAGATTTTCTGCAACTGTTCAACATCATTCGGGGCGCCGCCCAATACCCACACCTGTCCGGTTTGCCTGGGTATGCCCGGTGTGCTTCCGGTGCTTAATAAAAAGGTGGTTGAATATGCCCTGCGAATGGCTGTCGCAACAAACTGTATAATCAACCGGGAGAGTAGATTTGCCCGGAAAAACTATTTCTATCCCGACCTCCCGAAAGGATACCAGATTTCCCAGTATGAACTGCCAATTGCCGAAAATGGATTTATTGAGATAGAAATAAACGGTTACTCAAAAAGGATCGGTATTACACGGATACACATGGAAGAAGACGCGGGCAAGATGGCCCATGATCCTGACCGCCCGTTAAGCAAGGTCGATTTCAACCGTACCGGAGTACCTTTGATCGAAATCGTAAGTGAACCGGACCTACGGACGACTGAAGAGGCCGGGGTTTATCTTCGGCATCTAAGATCTATACTTCGTTATCTCGGAATCAGCGACGGCAACATGGAAGAAGGAAGTTTCCGCTGTGACGCCAATATATCAATACGGCCAAAAGGATCTGATATCCTGGGGACCCGAACGGAAATAAAAAACTTGAACTCTTTCAAGCATGTCGAAAGTGCGCTTTGTTTTGAGATCAACCGGCAAAAAGAAATTTTAGAAGACCACGGTCAGGTCATTCAAGAGACCCGGCTGTGGGACCCTGTTAAAAACAAATCAATATCCATGCGGGGTAAGGAAGATGCCCATGACTACCGCTACTTTCCGGATCCCGACCTTTTGCCGCTGGTTATAGACGATCACTGGATCGATTCGATCAGAAAAAGACTCCCCGAACTTCCGGATGAAAAAAAGAAGCGCTTTATGGATGAATACGGTCTTCCTTCAGATGATTCCGGTTTTCTGACATCGAGCCACGAGCTTGCAGACTATTTTGAGGAATGCGTTACACAATCTCCCAATCCCAAGCAGGTCAGCAATTGGATTATGGGATCATTGCTGGGCCTTTTAAACGCCCGGGGCAAGCAAATTACCGAGTCTCCGATTTCCCCCGGCAATCTTGCCCAACTTCTTAAACTGATTGACGATAATATTATCAGCGGCAAAATTGCAAAGATCGTATTTGATGAAATGGCTCAAACCGGCAGAGCGCCCAAAGAAATCGTAAAAGAAAAGGGGCTGGTACAGGTTACGGACGAGTCCGCCATCAAAGCGGTTGTATTAAAGGTCCTTGAAGAGTGTTCAAAGGAAGTGGCAGACTACCAAAACGGCAAAACAAAGCTTTTCGGCTTTTTCGTGGGTCAGGTCATGAAAGAGACAAAAGGCAAGGCCAACCCAAAAATTGTAAACGAAATATTAAAAGATCTACTCTGAAGCTAATGACAAATTGCAAAGGAGATGAGGTGAAATGGAAAATTTGAGGCTTTTCATAGACGAAAAAGAGGTTTATGTTGAGAAGGGAGAAACCATTATGAATGCTGCCGACAAACTCGGCATTTACATTCCCTGTCTCTGCTCCCATCCCGACCTCAAACCCATAGGATTGTGCAAGCTTTCTGTTGTAAAGATAGAAGGCCGGGATGTCTATCCTCTGGCCACTCAGACGCCTGCAGAAGAAGGCATGATTGTGACAACGACAACGCCTGATCTTCAGGAGATGCGAAAAAGCGCCCTGGAAATGATGCTCGCATTGACCAATCACCCCACGGAATGCCTTTTCTGTGAAAAAAAGGATGAATGTACATCTTTGGAGGAGTGTTTGAAAAAACTTTCTCTTACTGCCGGTTGTAAATCCTGTTCCAAGGATGAAGAATGCGAGATTCAACAAGTTGCTGGGTATGTTGGTTTAGAAAAAGTACGGTTTACAACAACTTATAGAGATATCCCCGTATTAAGAGAGCCCTTCTTCGATAGAGATTACAATCTGTGCGTACTTTGTTCAAGATGCGTAAGAGTGTGTGATGAAGTCAGGGGAGAAAATGTCATTGTTTATCATACGGAATTTCATCAAAATCACTGGGTAGGTCCAAAGGATAAGAGTTCTCTTCTTGAAGCGAATTGCAAGTTTTGCGGTGCCTGTATAGATGTGTGTCCGACCGGAGCACTTACGGCAAGATTTGAAAGAGGGGGAAAACCAGAACATTTCGTTACAACTACCTGTCCTCATTGTGGTATTGGTTGCCAGATAGAGGTCGGCTTACAGGATAAACAGATAGTCAGAGTTAGAGGTAAAAGGGAAAATACAGTAAACAATGGGCAGCTGTGTATAAAGGGTAAATTTGGCCTCGATTTTGCCACAAGTCCGGAGAGGTTAAAAGAGCCTCTTATAAAACAAAATGGTGAATTAAAACCGGCAAGCTGGGAGGAAGCGACAGATTTAATAGCAAGCAAATTTAAAGAGCTAAAAGAAAAATATGGGAGTGATGCTCTCGCCGGTATAGCGTCATCTAAAACTACAAATGAAGAAAATTATTTATTTCAAAAGTTCATCAGAGTTTGTTTAGATACAAACAGTGTGGATTTCTGCACGCGTTTTTGCCATACAGTTAGTGGTGCTGCTCTCACTCGTGCTTTTGGGGGTGGAGCAATGACCAATTCAACGCGAGGGATCGAGAGGTCAGACGTTGTATTAATAATAGGATTGGATGCCACTGAAAACGCCGTTATCTTTGGTGCTCTTCTCAGAAATTTGGTGAAACGTAACAATCTAAAATTGATCATAGTGGATCCAAGAAGAATTGAACTGGTCAAGGACTCTGACATTTGGCTACAGCCAAAATTGGGAACTGATGTCGCTCTGTTTAATGGTATGATGAACATTATTATAAATAAAGGTCTCATTGACACTGAATTTGTAGAAAACCGTACGCAAGGTTTCGATGAGTTAAAAAAGGTGGTTTCTAAGTATACACTTGAAAAAACGGAAGAAATTACCGGCGTTCCCGGGGAAGAAGTAGTTAAGGCAGCAAGACTGTATGCTGAAGCCGAAAAAGCAGCAATTATGTATGGTATGGGCATAGCTCAGTATACCCATGGCACTAATAATATTTCTTCTGTCTGTAATCTGGCAATGCTTACAGGGAATATGGGAAAAGAAGGCACGGGTGTCAACACCATCGCCAAACAGAATAATGGTCAGGGCGCCGGTGATATGGGGTGTTTGTGTAATATTTATCCCGGTGGTCAACCTGTTGCCGATCCGGATGTTAATAAAAAATTTGAAAAAGCGTGGGACGTAAAGCTCTCCATGAAACCGGGCGTGACGGAAATGGATATGGTTCTTGAGAAAGGCAGAATCAAAGGGCTCTATGTGATGGGTGGTAATCCGATAGGCAGCGGCCCCGACCTTAATAAGATAAAGGATGTGATGGAAGATATCGATTTCCTGGTGGTTCAGGATATCTTCTTAACCAAGACAGCTGAAATTGCCGATGTCGTGCTTCCTGCTGCATGTCTGTTGGAAAAAGACGGCACAGTGGCAAGCACAGAGAGAAGGGTCAATAGGGTCAGGAGGATTTTAGATATACCAGGACAAGCCCGTTCAGATTGGGAGATCATCTGTGAAATAGGAAAGAAAATGGGTTATGAGGCGCAATTTTCCTACAAAAGTCCCTCAGATATTATGGATGAGATAGCAAGACTCACACCCCTTTATGGAGGAATAAATTACGAGAGACTGGAACAAGGCGGCATACAGGTGCCTTGCCCCAATACAGAACACCCAGGGACGCCTTATCTTTACAAAGGTCAATTTCCGAAAGGCAAAGGCAAATTCTTCCCTGTGGAATATGAACCACCTTCAGAGCTTCCCGATGATGTTTACCCGTTCATTCTTACAACAGGCTCAAGCATATTTCATATGCGCACCGGTACCATGATAGAAAAGATACCGGACATTAATGTTATTAGCAGGTGTGAACTAATACATATAAATCCGGCAGACGCCAATTCAATCGGTGTAAAAGACAACGATGCCGTCGAAGTATCTTCAAGGAGGGGAAGGTTAGGGCTAAGATCTAAAATAACCGATAGTGTTCCCAAGGGAGTTGTGTATACTACTTTCCATTTTCCGGAAACACCTGCGAATGTTCTGACTAATTCCTCTTATGATCCCTTGGGCAAAGTTCCAGAGCTTAAATTTTGTGCGGTAAACGTAAGCAAGATTTAGTAAAAATGGCATGAGGATTATTTTTTGAGCATAACGCAGAGATTGTGCGAAAAGACCATTAATCGACAGACTCATATGTCAAGAGCAAAGATTTTAGCCCCAACAAAGGAGAGTAAAAATGGAGTTTGTAACTCTTAGCGTAGATGGAAAAGAAGTCCGGGTGGAAAAAGGAAAGACAATTTTACACGCTACAGAAAAACTCGGTATCTATGTGCCAAGCCTCTGTCATCATCCTGATATTAAACCTGTAGGCTCATGCAAACTCTGTATTGTTAGAGTGGATGGTTGGGATACTTATCCTACTTCTTGTAACACACTTGCAGAAGATGGGATGATGGTGGAAACAAAAACGGCTGAACTTCAAGAAATGCGAAGAAATACATTAGAAATGATACTTGCAATGACAAACCACCCAACAGAGTGCCTGTTTTGTGACAGGAAACAGGAATGTTCATCCTTGCAGGAATGTTTGAAAAAATTCAGCATAACTGCCGGTTGCAAAGAATGCCCGAAGGACGATGAGTGTGAAATTCAAGAGGCTGTTGCCTATGTTGGGTTGGAAAAAGTAAGGTATGCAACAGCTTATAGAGACATACCGGTTCTAAGAGAACCCTGCTTCGACAAAGATTACAACTTGTGCATACTCTGTTCGAGATGCGTGAGAACGTGTAACCAAGTGAGGGGAGAAAATGTCATTGTATCTCATCCGGCTTTTCATCAAAACCATAGGATAGGACCGGAGAAGGATATTTCTTCCCTGGAAGCACATTGCAAGTTTTGCGGAGCTTGTGTAGATGTCTGCCCGACAGGCGCGCTTACTGCCAGGCTTGAAAGATGGGAGAAACCGGAAGATTACATCACAACAACCTGTCCTTACTGTGGCGTTGGTTGTCAGATGGAAATTGGTATAAAAGATAACCACATCGTCAGAGTCAAAGGTAAAAGAGAAAATACGGTAAATAATGGCCAGTTGTGCGTGAAGGGAAGATTTGGTTTGCATTTTGTCGAGAATCCGGAAAGACTAAAGAAACCGCTGGTCAGAACAAATGGAAAGCTCGTGCCTGCTTCATGGGATGAGGCATTGGAGCTTATTGCAGATAGGCTGTCCCAATATAAGGATGATAAGATAGCTCTGCTTTCAAGTGCAAAGTGTACGAATGAAGAAAATTATCTTATGCAGAAATTTGCCAGGCTGGTAATGAAGACAAATCACATAGATCACTGCGCAAGATTGTGTCATGCCTCAACAGTGGCAGCGCTGGCTGCTGCTTTTGGCAGCGGAGCCATGACAAACTCTATAAATGAATTAGAAGATGCGAAATGCATTTTCGTTATAGGTTCAAATACAACGGAACAGCATCCGGTTATAGCGCTCAAGATAAAAAATGCGAAAAAGAACGGTGCTAAGATTATAGTTGCGGACCCGAGAAAGATAGACCTTGCCGAAATAGCCGAAGTTTGGATGAGACAAAGGCCTGGCACAGATGTAGCTCTTGCTTTGGGGATGTGTAAGGTAATACTGGATGAAAACCTGATAGATGAAGAGTTCATCAGGGAGAGGTGTGAAGGATTTGCAGGATTCATGGATTTGCTCAAAGATTTCTCATTGGAAGATGCAGCAAGCGTAACAGGCGTGGAAAAATTTCTGATAAGAGATGCAGCAAGGGTGTATGCCACCAGTGGACGAGCGTCTATTGTCTATGCTATGGGTATAACCCAGCATTCTCATGGCGTGGACAACATCCTCGCACTGGCGAATCTGGCCATGATGACGGGTAATGTCGGCAAACCTTCAACAGGCATCAATCCCTTAAGGGGACAGAACAACGTCCAAGGCGCATGTGATATGGGTGCCTTACCGCCAGTTCTGCCTGGATATCAAAGTGTTGCGGATTCCAAGGTTAAGGAGAAATTTGAGAAAATATGGGGAGAAGAAATATCGTCAGCTTCCGGTCTAACCGTTGTTGAAATGATGAATGCCGCATATGATGGCAGAATAAAGGCAATGTATATAATGGGTGAAAATCCCATGTTGAGTGATCCCGACCTCCATCAAGTGGAAAAAGGATTGAAAAACCTGGAGTTTTTGGTGGTTCAGGATATTTTCCTTTCAGAAACAGCGCAATTTGCTGATGTTGTACTTCCGGCTGCGAGCGGTTTGGAAAAAGATGGAACATATACCAACACAGAGAGGAGCATCCAAAGGGTAAGAAAAGTGATAGAACCGCCTGGAGAGTCTAAAGCAGACTGGGAAATAATCTGTGACATTGCAAAGAAGATGGGATACGAGAAACCCTTTTCGTATAAGACTCCGGCGGAGATAATGGATGAAATAGTGAAGCTGACACCATCCTATGGTGGAATAAACTATGATCGAATTGAAGCTTCTGGTATTCCCTGGCCGTGTCCTGATACCGCTCACCCTGGAACGCCTTACCTTCACAAAGAGAAATTTGCCAGGGGAAAGGGAAAATTCAGCGTATTGGAATATAAACCTTCCATGGAGCTCCCGGATGAGAGCTACCCCTTTGTTTTGTCAACAGGAAGGTCGCTTTTTCACTGGCATACCGGGACTATGACGAGAAGAGTGGATGATCTGAATGAGATAAGAGATAGAGAATTTGTAGAGATCAATCCAGTGGATGCTCAAACACTGGGAGTGAAAGACGGAGAAACAGTAGAGGTCTCATCGAGAAGAGGTGCAGTCAAAGTCGAGACAAAGGTAACAGAGAGATCGGCGCCAGGGGTGGTTTTTATGACATTTCACTTCAAAGAAACGCCCACGAATCTCCTGACAAATCCTGCTCTCGACCCGGTTGCGAAGATACCGGAATTAAAGGTTTGCGCAGTGAAGATCAGCAAGGCCGGATCGTAACAGGTCAGGACAAAAAACAGAGCGAATTTTCCGAATGCTTAGGCCCTTAGTGTAAGGCTTCCAGTGCGACGCCCTTTTCTTCCTCATAAAGGACCAGAATCCGGTCAGAGTTTTGAGTGAAAGTGAAGTCCAGGATGTTTTTGGAGAGCTTTTTGGACTGCCAGGTTTCAACAATCTGTTCTCCTGCCCATTTCACGCCGACCACCTGATCCACCCCCTTGGAAGACAAAACCTTTTTGACGGTACTTTTCAGTATGCCGCCGCTGCTACCGGCCCGTTCCTTGTAAATAATAAAGCTTTGCCCGTCAAATGCAGGCCTTAACTCAAAACGGCGGGGCGCATAAATTTCCCGGAACGTCTTGGTATCAAACCCGCCGATGATTTCGGCCTTCTCGAGTTTGATGGGGTAGACCAGTTCGTGAAAGTCGCCGTAATTCCGGATACCGGTGGCTTCCAGGGTCTCCTCCGGGGCGAAATAGCCGTTGAGAGCATTATTCGGCTCAAGGATCATCACCCGTTGAGAATCTTCAGTCACCAGATTAAACTGATAGATGGAGTATATCCCTTGGGCAGGTCTATAGGGCCCGTCCAGTTCAACCTTCTTGTTGATTGGGTCCCAATTTAACCGGTAGATGGGGCCGGCGTACGGTTCATAATCACCCCGGGACTGGGTCAGGGCAACGGACCGACCTTGTCGGTCCCGGATCACCCTCAGATAATAAGGCCAGTCTTTTACGAGCGTATGAAAGGCGCCCTTTTGGAGTGTCAGGATCATGGAACAGAGCCGGTTATCCTTTTTGTCCAGGCTTTCAGATGGCTCGGTAAGGGTGACCAACAGCTCGTCCCCCTCACGGCCGTCAATA
>JAYEFV010000105.1:0-17291 GCA_034658755.1 Thermodesulfobacteriota bacterium
ATTCCGTCCCATCTTCCTTCACCCACAGCACCGGCGGAGGTTCCCGGACAATACCCCAGCAAACCCCATCCAATACCGAATATTAAACCTCCGG
Organism: Thermodesulfobacteriota bacterium; assembly: GCA_034658755.1. Classification (GTDB taxonomy): domain Bacteria; phylum Desulfobacterota; class Desulfobacteria; order Desulfobacterales; family UBA11574; genus S5133MH16. The sequence continues at coordinate 95 of JAYEFV010000105.1, forward strand.
GAATGACCCCGCCCAAAACGGTGGATTTAACAGAGAGCTTGGCCAAAACCAGAAGCGACATAACGACATATTGAAATCGGGTCGCCCAGTCGGCGCCCAGCCAGGCAAAACTAAAGTTGCCGGCCCGCTCGCTGACTGCCGGATCATAAGCGTGGTAAAGGTATTCTGGAATAGAATTATGCCACCACTTCTAAACCGCTTACCCCTGCGGAAATCTCATTTATTCGTATCTTAGTGGAAATTTCATCCTCAAGCCGCTTCACATGGGAAATGACACCCACCATTTTACCGTTTGTTTTCAGATTCTTAAGCGTGGAAAGTACATTGTATAAGGTCTCATCATCCAGATAGCCGAAGCCCTCGTCAATAAAAAGAGATTCTATTTTTCGGCCATTGCTGGCAATATCTGAAAGGCCCAGGGCCATTGCAAGGCTGACCACAAAACTCTCGCCGCCGGACAGTGTGTTGATGGGTCTGCGTGCTCGTTGATGAAAAAGGTCTTCGATTTCCAAAGCCAGCCCGTGTTTTTCACGACATCTCAAATAATAACGGCCACTGAGTTCTTCGAGTCGTGGGTTGCTGTGTTCGAGTAAACGATCCAGCATAAGTTCTTGAACCCGCTTTTTGATATCGGCCTCTCCGGCCGATTCAAAAAACTCTTTTTCTTCATGCATTCGGTCGCATATTTTTTCCTGTTCTTCCATTTCCTGAATTTTTTGTTCATATTTTTTTTCCATGGCTTTCTGGTAGTTCAGACGATCCAAGCCGGCGGAAAGCGCTTCTTCCAGTTCATCCTTTCGCTTACGCGCATCCTGAACCCGCAGGCTTAAATCTTCCGGAGATTCCACAGCCGTTTCCTTTTCTCCCTGTTCGTCGAATTCTTCCCGGATTGCATTTAAATTTGCAGTACACTCGGCGAGTTCGCAATCTATGGTTTCCTGTTTATCTTTGATGGTCTGCTGTTCTTCATGACTTAAAAGACTGTTTTGGACATCCTCCAAGGTGCTGAATCCCGAAGCAATAATCTTGGTCGAAAGATTTTGTTCAAGATCTTCACATTCTTTTTGAATGTCCCGATATTTTTTTTCCGTGGTCTGTTTTAACCGCTGTTTTTCCGACAGGGCGTCTCGAACCTCTCGGGTGTGTTGCCGGATGGCTTCTATTTCTTCTTTCTTCTCTAGTAATTCTGTTTCCGTTTCCCGCTTTTCTTGAATCGGGTCTCCGGTTCCAAAACTCATCTCTCGTTTGTTTTGCAGCGCAAGTAAAGCCTTCCGGTCGGCTTTAATCTGCCCTTCCAAATTATCTGCTTCCGTTTTCAACCGGTTGAGTTCTTGCGGCAACGCCTCGGTTTTGTTTTTCAATACGATTGCCTGTTCTTTTAATTCCTTTTCTTCCTTCAGATGGTTGAGGAAATCGACCCTTCTTGCTTCCAGTCGCTGATTCAGTTCATTTTCTGCTCCCGGACCCGGAATCTTTTCTTTGAATATCTCAAGATCCTGTTCAAGGTTCTGTATCAGTTCCGCTTCCTTTTGTTTAGCATTCTGAGCTTCCTGTTCCAGTGAGGATAAACTCTTTCGGTGAATATTTAAATTATTTTGAAGTTTATCCGAAATCCTTTGCCTCTCAACTAACATAGCTGATTTTTTGTGCATGGCCTGATCAGATTTTTCTGTTTTCTTAAAATGTTTTCGAATCTTTTTGATTTGGGCCTTTTGCGTTCGCATATCCTTTTTCAGTGTCCGAATGGATTTCTTAACCGAATGCCGATCCCCAATAGTGCATTCGGCGCCCGTTGCCTGACATAAAAGGTTCCATTTTTTCCGCATTTCCACCAAAGGTTCATGCTGATTCTTAAGTCCGGCAATCCGGTCTGAAAAGGGTTTCATTTGATCTTGGATTTTCTTTAGCTTATTCTCCTGCTCTCGAAAAGCCTCTTCCGGTTCTTTTCCAAACGGCAGTCCGGTGGTCACATAAGGATGATCCGGCGAACCGCAGAGAGGACACGGTTCTTTTTCTTTAAGCTGATTTCTGAAGGATATTAATCTGGCCGTATTTTTTATGGCGGACAGAATGTTGTTTTCCGATTCAAATATTTTCCGCAAGCCTTCGAGTTCTTGCTCAGCTTGTTTCAATGACTTTTCCAAGACTTCTCCGTTCCCTGCCTCCTGTTTGGCAAATGCTTTGGCAATCTTAAGCATGGATTGATAGTTCACCAGCCGATCTTTCTGTGCGGTATACATCTTTTCAGAATTTTCCGGGAAAACGTCGCCCATGAGGGCGCTATCCATTTTTTCCTGTTCAGCTTTTCGGGCCTTGATTTTCTCGGCTTTGTTCCGAAGTTTTTCGATTTTACGCGTCGTTTTCGTCAGCAAAGCAGACGCTTTTCTTTCGGCCTTCACTGCCAACTTATGTTGACCTGGGTGCTCTGACATACTATGACGGATCGCTTGCAACCGTTCCAGCGCGTCTCCGATCATGTGAATCCGTTTGACCAGCTCTTCATATCCGGCATGTTCTTTGAGCCAGCTTTCCGTATTCTTTTGAAGCGCTTCATTTTCTGTGATCTTCTGCTTAGTCGCCAGTAGATCCTGCAGGGTCTTGTTCTGTTCTTCTTTAACGGATGCCTTCCGCTCCAACAACTTTCCAAGAGAATTGTTTGCCGCCTCAATCTCTCCGTCAATCTCTATAGTCTTCTCAATTAACCCCTGCCGTTTGGACCACGTTTTTTGAGCCTGATCCAGCCCAATGGCATGAATCTCTTCACTTTCCGTCAATACCCTCAGTCGATCTTCCAAATCCGCAATTTCTTTTTCAAATTCTTTTAGTGCATCCGAATCCTTGGACGCACCGGTTTTCCGGCTGCTGAGCCGTTCAAGGTCTTCCTCAAAACCTGCCGCATCCATGGCCTTTTTTAGCCGCTCAAGGTCTGCTTTCATCTGTTCTTTGCAGTTCTGAGCTTTGGCAAGAGCAATTTGATTTTCGTGGTATTTCTTTTGTAATTGGTTATGCCGCTTAAGTTGTTTCTCGCTTTCGCTTAATTTGAAAAATAAATCTTCGGCCTCCCGAAAATCATCTTCCAGCTGCTGAATCGCTTCCTGAAGATTCTCAATCACTGACGCGTGCATGGGAGGAAAATCTTGAATCTCTTCTTTTAGTGCTTCGAGTTTTTTATTTTCTATCTCGGCTTTTTCAAAAGCGGCTTTTATAGACTCGGAATATATTTCTTTGCCGACAATTTTTTCTAGAATTTCCACTCGTTCGTAATCCAGGGCGTTTAAAAGAGCGGCAAACTCCCCTTGAGGCAACATCACGGATCGGGAAAAGCGCTTAAAATCGAGACCGGTCAGTTCGGTGATACGGGTGCGAACCGCCACGATGTTATCTTCAAGAATTTGTTCCGTATCGTTCAGTTCGACAAGTCTCATCTCCGGCGCATTCGGTTTGCCATCGGTTAAACGCAGAGACCAGGTCGAGCGAAACACATGGCTGTTAACCGAAAACCTAACCTCGGAATAGCAATCCGAGGTTTGTTTGCTCATGATCTGCTCCGGTAAATTTTTAAGACGGGTCGTCTCACCGTAAAGTCCTAATGAAATTGCATCAAAAATAGAAGTCTTACCGGACCCGTTGGGGCCGGTAATGGCAAATAGACCTGCTTCCTGGAGTGGAGGGCGGTTAAAATGGACCTCCCATTCCCCCTTCAACGTATTTATATTTTTAAACCGAATGGTTAGGATTTTCATCGTCCTCACCTACCCTATTGTCATGGATATGATTAAAAAAGCACAAACAACCGTATTCAATCTGTTCGGATTGCGGTGTTTATTGAAAGCAAACTCGTTCTTTTTACACTGGAGACATCACATGTTCAAACACAAAATGATAGCGAGGGCTTTTTTTTTATTGACACCTTTTTACTAGAACCTATCTCAAAAACAATCTAAGTGCCCATGGCGGCTTTGTGAAACGGTCAAAATGCTCACATACTACGTGTATGCTCCGCTTTTTCACCGTTTCACGCCTTGCCCTGAACCCTAATCTTATTTTTGAGATAGGTTCTAGTATGTTATCAACAATTCTTGTAACTTCTCAATCATTTCTGGTGTATTAAATAATCATATTGACCCGGCTCCATAATTTATTGAGATGTCACCTTATTCTTATTGATAAAAGACATATTACCAGTGTATATAAAATCATTTATTATCTGAGTTTTGCATAAAAATTGATGAAAAAACAAAATAAAAATGTTAGCCGTCATCCGGTATCGAGTATACAGAATCATTTCCACAAGTTTACGATCACCACGCTGGGCTGTAAAGTAAATCAATCCGAGTCGGATGCCATGGCCCATCAACTCAAGAATTCAGGATGTTATCCGGTACACCATAAAGAAAAGGCAGACCTGTGCATTATCAACACCTGTACGGTCACACGGAAAGCATCCATGCAGTCACGGCAGGCTGTGCGAAAGGCCATACGATCCAATCCGGGAGCACGTATTATTGTAACCGGTTGTTATGCCCAGATCGAGCCTGATGAAATCGATAAAATAGACGGCATTCACCACATCATCGGTCACACGGATAAATTTAAAATACCCGACATCGTCTTATCAAAAGAAAAAGGGCCCTACCCTCATCTGATCCGGCAAAACATATTATCTGAACACAATTTCGAACAGACCCCTACAGCGGTCTCGGGGAACAGAACCCGACCATTTTTAAAGATTCAGGACGGCTGTGACAATTTCTGTACATACTGCATTGTCCCCTATGCGCGCGGACGCAGCCGCAGCATGCTGATTGAAAACGTATTAAAAAATATAAAGCAGCTCAAAAAGGCCGGATATCACGAAGTTGTCCTCACCGGCGTTCATCTTGGCGCCTATGGACTAGATCTTTCTCCAAAAACCGATTTAACAGAGCTGTTAAACCGGATTTGTGAATCCAATCCTATCGACCGTGTGCGACTCAGTTCTATAGAACCGCATGAGCTTACGGATGATATAATACAACTTGTGGCAGGAACAGATATTTTTTGTCATCATTTTCATATTCCTCTGCAAAGCGGGGATGATCTTATCTTAAAAAAAATGCACCGGCCGTATACACGTTCGCTTTTCAGAAATCAGATTATTAAAATTAATGAATTGCTTCCTGATGCCGCCATAGGTGTGGATACTTTAATCGGTTTTCCGGGTGAAACCGAAAAGGCTTTTGAAAATACATATTCCTTAATCCATGAATTACCCGTTACCTATCTGCATGTTTTCCCTTTTTCATCTCGAAAGGGTACACCTGCAAGCAATTACCCACAACAGATCGATTCAAAAACAATCAAAACCCGCTGTAAGAAAATGCGCAATCTCGGCCACATAAAGAAAAAGAATTTTTACAAAAAGTTTACAGGGAAAACCATTGAAATCCTTATTGAAGATAAAAGGGACAGATCTACGGGTTTGCTTAAGGGAATATCATCAAATTATATACCTGTTCATGTAAACGGTGATGATAATCTCAAAAACACCAGGGTTCAGGCCAGAATCGACAGAGTAAAAACTGACGATAAAGTATTCGGCGCTCTTTATTGACATCGCCATGAACCCTCTGAAAAATCTTATAAAATGAATCAAATATCCCTTGACAAATTAATTTAGCCTAGCTAATAGTTTGAAAATTAAATTAGTATGATTGAAATTACGTACAAAGGCGTGCGGATTTTTTTCAAAGATAAAAGACAAAGGCGTCTTTTCCTTAACCAGGCAGGCGCCTTTTTTATTTAGAATTCATATTGTGAAAGGAGAATTGTTTTGAACCTACATCGACCAAATGCCAATGAAGCATTACAAACAAAAAACCGATCTCGAGACGTTGCTCCCCAATCCGGTATCTGCAGCCGATGCATTGATGGATGCAAGGGCAATTGCGATTTGTTCAGGGCCACATTTCGTGGCCGAGAGCTTCTTTATCCTGAGCCTTTTGGGAGCGTCACCGCTGGTGCCGATAAGGACTACCCGGTTGACTACTCTCACCTTAATATTATGGGCTACGCATTGGGGGCCAAAGGAATAGACCCTGATCCGGATAAGGCAACATTTCCGGCAGTAGATACCGAAACATCTTTCGGTGTAACCGACAAGGTAAAAATGAAAGTTCCTATTTTCACCGGCGCCCTCGGCAGTACGGATATTGCCCGCAGAAATTGGGAACACTTTGCAATAGGAGCTGCAATCAGCGGTATCAGCCTTGTGTGTGGTGAAAATGTATGCGGGATTGATCCTGAGTTGGAACTCGACGAAAACGGCAAGATTACGAAATCTCCGGAGATGGACCGCCGTATAACAGAATATCGTCGCTATCATGAAGGCTACGGGGATATCCTCGTACAGATGAACGTTGAGGATACCCGTAACGGAGTTGCGGAATACGTAATTGATAAGTTTGGCGTCGAAACCATTGAACTGAAATGGGGGCAAGGCGCCAAGTGTATCGGTGGTGAAATTAAGGTAAACTCTCTGGACCGGGCGCTGGAATTGAAAAGACGTGGCTACATTGTTACGCCGGACCCGGAAAAACCCGCTTTTCAGGCTGCTTTTAAGGCGGGTCCCCTAAAGCAATTTGAGCGGCATTCGCGTCTCGGATTCATTGATCAGGAAGGCTTTATGAATGAAGTCGAAAGGATACGAAAACTCGGCGCCAAACGGATAACGTTGAAAACAGGCGCCTATCCGATGAGAGAACTGGCTATGGCCATACGCTGGTCCAGCGATGCCGATATTGATCTTCTGACCATTGACGGCGCTCCGGGAGGGACCGGAATGAGCCCCTGGAGAATGATGACCGAGTGGGGTATTCCATCCATATACCTTCACTCCATGGCCTATGAATTGTGTGAACGCCTCGCCCAACGGGGGAAACGGGCCCCGGACATAGCATTTGCCGGTGGTTTTTCTTCCGAGGATCATGTTTTCAAAGCACTGGCTTTAGGTGCACCGTACTGTAAGGCCGTATGTATGGGCCGCGCGTTAATGATCCCGGGTATGGTGGGTAAGAATACTGAAAAGTGGTTGCGAGGAGAAGACGGTGGTCTTCCGACTACCGTTTCGAGATTTGGATCAACCAGAGAAGAAATATTTATGAATTATGAAGTGTTAAAAGAAAAATACGGTTCGGAAGCCGAACGTCTTCCTTTGGGTGCAATTGGCATTTTCACCGTGACTGATAAAATCAAGGTTGGACTTCAACAAATAATGGCTGGATCCAGAAACTGGGCCGTCAAATACATCAGTCGAAATGACATATTCTCACTTACCGAAGAGTGTGCCAAAGTCACAGGTACGCCGTATGTAATGGACGCTTATCGGGAGGAAGCCCTCCGGATAATCGATTCTTGAAAAAATATATAAATGGCATTTCAATAACCACCAGAGGCAGCTTAAAAACACCTCTGGTGGTTCCACCTCGGCCTTGGGACCACTTTTTTTTCGCTGCCATCCTTATCAATAATCATCAAATCGGGACATAGGATGCATCAAGAATACAATCAAATACCCGGTGAATTTTATTCACATTTAAAAATTTTTCACGAGTTGATGTCAATCAAGGTTCGTGAAATCTTATTTGTTTCCAGTCCCTATGATGTGTTCATAATGGAAGAGGATGGCAGTCCGGCATCAAGAATAATAAATGAATACAGTGGGCTAAATCTTAGTCTGCCTCCCAGGGTAACACGGACGTCTTCGGCTCGAGAAGCGCTGTCTCACTTGAATAAGAAAAAATTCGATATGGTTCTAACCATGCCCCATGTCGATGACATGGATGCTTTTTCATTGGGCCTGGAAATTAAGAGGCTCAACCCAAGCCTTCCGGTGATTCTACTGGCTCACAGCCCCAAGGGGATTTATCCGTTTCCGGAAAACAAAAATTGTAAAGGGATTGACAAAAGTTTTATCTGGTCCGGCAATTCCGATCTGTTACTTGCGCTGGTTAAAAACGTGGAAGACCGCCTGAATGTCGAATACGACACCCGGAAAGCAATGGTCCGGGTACTGATTCTGGTTGAGGATTCCCCGGTTTATTACTCTTCTTTTCTGCCCCTTATTTACAAAGAGGTTGTCAAACAAACCCAGGCTGTCCTTGAAGTTGGCATCAACGAAGAACACCGACTGCTCACAATGCGGGCCAGGCCTAAAATCCTGTTAGCGGAAAATTATGAAGAGGCCATGGAACTGTGCCAAAAGTTCCGGTCATATCTGTTCGGCATTATATCGGATACCCGCATCCCTAAAAATGGAAGGCTGGTGGATGATGCAGGATTTGTGTTACTGTCACAAATGAGAAAGGAAATTCCTGATATTCCCCTTCTCTTGATGAGTGCAAAATCATCCAATAAGGCAAAAGCAGATCAAATTCCGGCTGTTTTTCTGGACAAGAACTCTCCAAACCTTCTTGCAGAGTTACACGATTTTTTTCTGAACTATTTAGGATTTGGAGATTTTGTTTTCCGCACGCCTGACGGCACGGAAATTGATCGGGCGTCTAACCTTCACACTCTTGAAGCAAAGGTTGCTCAGATACCGGATGAATCCATTTGTTATCATGCCAAGCGCAATCACTTTTCCAACTGGATTATGTCTCGTTCGGAAATCCCTCTTGCTTCCAAGTTCCGGCAGGTCAAAGCCTCTGATTTTGCAAGCGCCCATGAAATAAGGAATTATATTATCGCCAATGTCCATGCGTTACGGAAGTGGCGTCAAAAAGGTGTGATCGCTCAATTCAAAAGCCATAATTTCGATGCAGATGTTATGGACTTTGTTAAAATCGGCCAGGGATCATTGGGGGGCAAGGCCCGGAGCTTAGCCTTTATGTCCGCCCTGCTCCATCAGAATCCGAAAATTTACGAGAATTATCCCGAAATTAACATCGAAATTCCAAAAACTCTGGTTGTGAGTACGGACGGTTTTGAATCTTTTATCGCACAGAACAACCTAAAGGATTTTGCAACCCAAAGTTATACGAATGAAGAAGTCACCGCCGCATTTTTACAGGCAGATATGCCGAAGTGGCTGGCAAGAGAATTGGAAGCTTACCTGACCCAGGTGAAATATCCCCTGTCGATCCGTTCTTCAAGTTTGCTTGAAGATGCTCAGTTCCAGCCATATGCCGGAATTTATGAAACCTATATGATTCCCAATAACCATTCCGAACTTTCCAAGCGGCTAGCCCATCTCATTACCGCCATAAAACTGGTGTATGCGTCTACCTATTATGAAGATGCCAAGGCATTTTCCCGAAGTACATCAAACCAGCCTCAGGAAGAGGCCATGGCGGTTATTATTCAGCAACTGACCGGAGAAGAATATGGAGATTATTTTTATCCGGCCATTTCAGGAGTTGTTCAGTCTCATAATTTTTATCCGGTTTCTAAAATGAAACCCGAAGAGGGGATTGCCCATATTGCTCTGGGGTTGGGCAGAACCGTTGTGGAAGGTGGCCGAACGGTGCGCTTTTCTCCAAAATATCCAAGCGTTATGCCCCAGTTTTCCATGGTTGATGATATCCTGGCAAACGCCCAGCGTTTTTTTTATGCCTTGAAGATTAAAAATTATTCTGATGAACTTAACTTCCTGAAATATTCAAACCTGGAAAAAAGGGAGGTTGACGATGCTGAAGCGGAGTATCCTGTTAAGATACTTGCCAGTACGTATGTGCCGGAAGAACATCGTATTCGTGATACGGGATATATGCCGGGGCCCAAGATTTTAACTTTTTCTCAGATACTCAAGTACAATATATTTCCGTTACCTCAATTATTGTCAGACCTGATCGAATTGGGACGAAAGGGCATGGGATGCCCTATAGAGATTGAATTTTCGGTAAACTTAAGTTCCGATAAAAAAAAGAAAAGCGATTTCTTTTTTCTTCAGATGCGACCCATGGTTGCCGGTGGAGAAAGGTTTGAAGTTCAAATTACCCGGAAAGAAATTGAAAAAGCCTTTTGCCTTTCCAAACAAGCCCTTGGAAATGGAAAAAATGATGAAATTGCAGATATTGTATATGTTAAGCCGGATGATTTTCAACCAAAAGCTACGATAAAAATAGCAGAAGAAATTGATAAATTAAATGCAGGATTGCTGAAAGAAAAACGCCCTTATCTTCTGGTTGGTCCCGGACGGTGGGGATCCGCCGACAGATGGCTTGGAATACCGGTGCAATGGCGCAATATTTCAGGGGTAAGGGCCATGATTGAACTTAGAAATGAAAAATTAAAGGCTGATCCTTCCCAGGGATCGCACTTTTTTCAAAATATAACGTCTCTGGGTATTCATTACATTACGGTTACTGAAGGCTCGGACGATTATTTTGATTGGGAGTGGGTAGGTTCACAGCCTGCCATTCATGAAACTACTTATTTACGGCATGTTAGACTGAATAACCCTTTTACCCTTAAAATTGACGGTAAAAAATCTCAATGTGTGATGATTTATAAATAAATTGACAGGAGGTTGTATATGACGGACATTTTGAATTTGATAAAGAATAGAGATCCGGGCGAAAAGGAGTTTCATCAGGCTGTGGAAGAGGTGATTGAATCAGTTCAACCTGTTTTGGACCGAAATCCTCAATATCGTCAAGATGCTGTCCTGGAAAGAATTACAGAACCTGAACGCGTGATTATGTTTCGAGTTCCGTGGATGGATGATCAGGGGCAGGTGCATGTCAACCGTGCATTCAGGATCCAAATGAACAGCGCCATCGGACCTTACAAGGGCGGTCTGCGATTTCATCCATCAGTCAACTTGAGCATTCTCAAGTTTTTGGCTTTTGAACAGGTCTTCAAAAACGCGCTGACCACCCTCTCTATGGGAGGAGGCAAAGGGGGATCGGATTTTGATCCCAAGGGAAAATCTGACAACGAGGTGATGCGGTTCTGCCAGAGTTTCATGGCTGAGCTTTTTCGCCATATCGGTCCGGATACGGATGTGCCGGCGGGAGACATCGGTGTGGGTGCCAGGGAAATCGGCTATCTTTTTGGAATGTATAAGAAGTTGCGCAACGAGTTCACCGGCGTTTTGACCGGTAAAAGTCTGGGTTGGGGGGGGAGTCTTATTCGCCCGGAAGCAACCGGCTACGGTAGTGTTTATTTTGCCGCTGAAATGTTGGCAACTCAAAACCAAACGCTTGAAGGCAAAACCTGTCTGGTATCGGGTTCCGGCAACGTGTCCCAGTACACAGTGGAAAAAATTATTGAGCTTGGCGGCAAGGTGATTACGTTTTCCGATTCTTCCGGCTATATTTTTGATGAAGGGGGTATCGACACTGACAAACTCGACTTTGCAAAACGGCTGAAGAATATCAAACGAGGCAGAATCAGTGAGTATATTGATAAGTATTCCGGAGCGGTTTACACGGAAGCGGATACTTCTTTAGATTATAATCCACTGTGGAACCATAAAGCAGACTGCGCCTTTCCCAGTGCCACCGAGAATGAAATCAACGAAACAGATGCGGCAAACCTAATGAAAAACGGTGTTCACTTGGTTTGCGAGGGGGCCAACATGCCGAGCACCCCGGAAGCCATTAACATTTTCTTGGACAAGAAAATTCTGTATGCACCCGGCAAGGCATCCAATGCCGGTGGGGTGGCCGTATCCGGCCTTGAAATGGCACAGAACAGCATGCGTTTGAACTGGCCCGCAGATGAAGTGGATCGCCGCCTCAAGATGATCATGAAAAACATCCACCAGACCTGTCTGAATGCCTCTGCCGAGTACGGTGTATCCGGAAATTATATGGCAGGTGCGAATATCGCCGGGTTTACAAAGGTGGTGAATGCCATGCTGGATCAAGGTCTTGTTTGATCCTTATCATACTCAATCTCGATTTTTATAGGGTTTTAATTCGTTTAAAGAATGTAATGATACCCCCTTTCAGGGATAAACCAAATCCGGGTCCTTTGGGCCCGGATCTTTATTTTCCCGGTTCTTGACATATTCTCTAATCAATACGGCCTTCCATCAAATCCGGAAATTTCATTTCCACCGATTCTCTATTAGGAAAAATCACCCGTTTTTACACATTAACTGATCCCTCAATAAAAATGCTTATACCAACTGCAAAGACTTCTGCCATCACCTAAAACCTGCATTAATTGTTATGGAAATTTGATGAACTCGTAAAAAGTCCGATTTAAGTTTAACTTAATTGTTGAAGTATAGATTAATTTGTGCTAATAGTATATTTATGTGTTTTAAATCCTTACATCCCTTTATTCATTAATACAGCAGTATTCTCATGCTTAACCTTTAAGGGGGGGCTATGGAAAGTATTAAAACCGATTCCGACCTGCGTGATGAAATTCCTTCGCAACAATCCTTTAAAATAGACCGTATTAACCCAAAAAGTCCCAAAAATGCCGTCGGCGAAGTGTCGTGGATCGTCGATGGGGTTGCATTCCCCAATGGAACAGAATTCCGCTGTAAATACAAAGGGTATTCCTACTATGCAAAAGTTTGTGACGGTGCTTTGATGATAAACGGAAAGAAATTCTTATCACCTTCGGCAGCAGCTGTATCAATAACCCGTAATGCCGTTGACGGCTGGCTGTTCTGGGACTGTAAGCTGCCGGGGGATTCTTCATGGGTGAATATTTGTGCACTTAAATAAATGAGGGGTCCGGGAGTTTTTTTTAATTCAACCGCTCCATGAATAATCAGCAACTTCAGTTTTTCCTGAATGCCCATGGACCGCAACAGCGGACACCAATTTCACAGCTTGCCCATTGAGCAGGAACAGCGAGCGTATTCCCCATCTTGCCAAAGGCGGAGCTGCGAAGACCTTGAATCCTTTAGTAAAGCCCCAATTGAGCGGTCTTTTCTTAATCTCCAGTTCGAATATTTTTCCCCCGGCATGACTTGATGAACTCGTAAAAAGTCTGATTTAGACCGTTTCGTAAAAAGTTCAAATTCAAGGCGTGCAAATTTTGTAATTATGAAGCGTACTTATCGTACGTTGAATGATTGCGAAATGCAGCACAACGCAGAAGTTGGACTTTTTACGAGACCGTCATGACTTAACTGTTGAATATTTTTTATAGAACAACTATAGCGACTATAATAATATTTTTTTTGAACTAATTTCTACAGGAAGGGATTATTCATGGGAGGATTTTTTGGGGTTGTTTCTAAAGGGGACTGTGTAAACGATCTGTTTTTTGGAACGGACTATCATTCTCATCTGGGAACAAAACGAGGAGGTCTTGCTACAAAAAATTCCGACGGATTCTCACGGTCCATTCATAATATTGAGAATAACTATTTTAGATCCAAGTTCGAGTCAGATATTCCCCAATTTTCCGGGAATAAAGGTATCGGGGTTATAAGCAATTACGATGCTCAGCCGTTGATCTTCGGATCTCACCTGGGAAGATTTGGTATCGTTACCGTTGGAAAAATAAACAATATTGTGGAACTTGCAAAAAAAGCTTTTCAAAAGAAAATTCATTTTTCCGAAACAAGCGGTGGAGACTTAAGCCCAACAGAAATTGTAGCAACATTAATCTGCGATGAAGATTCTTTTGAGCAAGGCATCCAAAATGCTCAGGAAGCCATTAAAGGTTCGTGTTCCATGCTTCTGCTCACGGAAAAAGGAATTTATGCCGCCCGGGACAAATTAGGGAGAACCCCTGTCATTATCGGCAAAAAAGAAGATGCTTATGCCGCATCTTCGGAAACCTGTGCATTCCCTAACCTGGGTTTTGAGATTTATAAATATCTTGGCCCGGGTGAAATTGTTTTTATAACAGCGGATGGATGTGAACAGAAAAAGAAGCCCGGGGAAAAAATGCAGATTTGTGCATTTCTGTGGGTATACTACGGGTATCCCGCTTCAAGCTATGAAGGAATTAATGTAGAATTTGTACGCTACAGATGCGGTTCGGCTCTGGGAAAAGAAGATGATTATAAAATCGATTTTGTTGCCGGAATTCCGGATTCAGGCACCGGTCATGCAATCGGTTATGCTAATGAGAAAAATATTCCATATATAAGGCCTTTTGTTAAATATACCCCCACATGGCCGAGAAGCTTTATGCCTCAGGATCAGAGCATCAGAGATCTTGTCGCCAAAATGAAACTGATTCCCATTAGAGAGCTGATTGAGGGCAAAAAGATCCTTTTTTGTGAAGATTCAATCGTCAGGGGCACTCAATTGCAGGATAATGCACAAATATTATTCGACTGCGGTGCATCCGAGGTTCATATGCGCCCCGCATGCCCCACCTTGATCTATCCTTGCGAGTTTCTCAATTTTTCAACCTCTCGATCAACACTGGATCTTGCAGGACGAAAAGCCATAAGGGAACTCGAGGATACAGATGATGAATTTTTAGATGACTATGCAAGGTCGGATTCAGAAAAAAATCGGGCAATGGTTGAAAAAATCAGGCAACGGTTGAAACTTACGTCATTAAAATATCAAAAATTGGGAAATCTTGTAAAAGCGATCGGCCTGTCAAAAGAAAAATTATGTACTCACTGCTGGGATGGAAGCAGCTATTTTTAATCTGGAAAGAAAAAAGTGAGGAAGGAAACTCTATGCCCAAACGAAAAGATATTAATAAAGTTTTAATTGTCGGATCAGGTCCCATTATTATTGGCCAGGCATGTGAATTCGATTATTCAGGCACCCAGGCATGCAAAGCCTTGCGCAGTCTTGGCTACGAAATCGTACTGGTTAATTCTAATCCGGCAACCATTATGACCGATCCGGGCATGGCAGATGTAACCTATATTGAACCACTCAACCTTCGAACCATGACCGATATTATCGCGGCCGAACGGCCGGATGCGCTGCTGCCTAACCTTGGCGGTCAGTCCGGTTTGAACCTGTCATCCGAGCTTGCGAGAACCGGTGTGCTTGAAAAATACGGTGTCCAGGTCATCGGTGTAAATGTCGATGCTATCGAGCGAGGAGAAGACCGGACGGCATTCAAAGCGACCATGGATCGACTGGGAATTGAAATGCCGAAAAGCCAGGCGGTTAACAGTGTGGAGGATGCAGAAAAAGTGGCGGAAGAATTGGGTTATCCCGTTGTACTTCGTCCGGCATACACCATGGGCGGTACGGGCGGAGGTCTGGTTTATAATGTTGAAGAGCTTCGCACAATAACCTCACGCGGTCTCTCTGCAAGTCTCGTTAACCAGGTTCTGGTGGAAGAATCCGTGCTGGGTTGGGAAGAACTTGAGCTGGAAGTTGTCCGTGACGCCAAAAACCAGATGATCACCGTCTGTTTTATTGAAAATGTCGACGCCATGGGCATCCACACCGGTGATTCATTCTGTACTGCGCCCATGCTGACCATCGATCCGGATCTGCAAAAACGGCTTCAGAAATATTCTTACGACATTGTGGAAGCCATCGAGGTTATCGGCGGAACCAATATCCAGTTTGCCCATGATCCCGAGACAGGCAAGGTGGTCGTCATTGAGATTAACCCGCGAACTTCCCGCTCGTCAGCTCTGGCCTCCAAGGCAACCGGATTTCCCATTGCATATGTTTCCTCGCTTCTGGCCGGAGGGTTGACCATGGACGAAATCCCTTACTGGCGGGACGGAACCTTAGAAAAATACACCCCATCCGGCGATTACGTTGTGGTTAAATTCGCCCGATGGGCCTTTGAAAAATTCGAAGGCGTCAAAGATAAGCTCGGCACCCAGATGCGCGCGGTTGGCGAAGTTATGAGTATCGGCAAGAACTACAAGGAAGCCTTTCAGAAATCGATTCGCTCTCTTGAGATCGACCGCTACGGCCTGGGTTTTGCCAAAGATTTCAATAAAAAAACCAAAGACGAATTATTGAATATGCTGGGCACTCCCACAAGCGAACGACAATTTATTATGTATGAGGCATTGCGTAAAGGCGCCGATATTCAAACACTTTACCATATAACCCATATAAAGCCCTGGTTTATCGAGCAGATGAAGGAACTGGTAGAACTTGAAGAAGAGATCCTCAAACACAAGGGCCGAATCCCTCCCGATGATTTGCTCACACAGGCCAAAAATGACGGTTTTGCTGATAAATATCTGGCCTATCTTCTCGATATTCGTGAAAAGGATATTCGTGAAAAACGTACTTCTCTGGGTAAGATCGAAGCCTGGGAGCCTGTTCCGGTCAGTGGAGTGGAGAATGCGGCCTATTATTTTTCGACCTATAATGCTCCCGATAAAGTAAAAGTGACTGACCGCAAAAAAATTATGATTCTCGGCGGAGGACCGAACCGTATCGGGCAGGGAATTGAGTTTGATTATTGTTGTGTGCACGCAGCATTTGCCATCCGGGATGCGGGATATGAATCGATCATGGTGAACTGCAATCCCGAAACCGTTTCTACGGATTACGACACATCGGATAAACTTTATTTTGAACCCCTGACGGTCGAGGATGTCCTGAGCATTTACCAAAAGGAAAAACCAGAGGGTATTATTGTCCAGTTCGGTGGACAGACGCCCCTGAACATTGCCAATGAGCTGACCCAAGCAGGGGTTAAAATCCTGGGTACCTCTCCGGAAACCATAGATCTTTCAGAGGACCGGGACCGATTCCGTAAGTTGATGCGTAAATTGGGAATTCCTCAACCGGAATCCGGTATGGCCGGCACCGTGGAGGAGGCACTCGATATTGCCAAAAAGATCGGGTATCCCTTGATGGTCCGTCCTTCTTACGTTTTAGGTGGGCGTGCCATGGAAATCATTCTGGACGAAGAAATGCTGTTGCACTATGTGGCTGTGGCCGTAAAAGTTTCTCCGGAACGACCAATTTTAATCGACAAGTTCCTGGAAAACGCCATCGAGGCCGAAGCAGACGCCATTGCCGACGGCACCGATGCCTTTGTCCCTGCGGTGATGGAGCATATCGAACTTGCCGGCGTACATTCCGGAGACTCCGCATGCGTGATCCCGCCCATTAGTATCCCGCCCAAGCACATAGAAACCATCAATGAATACACCCGGAAAATTGCTGTGGAGCTTCATGTGGTCGGACTGATGAATATCCAGTACGCTATTGTCAGCGATACCGTGTATATCCTGGAAGCCAACCCAAGGGCCTCGCGCACGGTACCGATTGTTTCAAAGGTCTGTAATATATCCATGGCCCGGCTGGCCACCCAGATCATGTTGGGCAAAAAACTCTCG
>JAYEFV010000106.1:0-4754 GCA_034658755.1 Thermodesulfobacteriota bacterium
TTTTGGCGGCCTTATTGTTACCGTCAACTTCCATTTATTGTACCGGACACTTAAAAAAGCATTCAGGCCCTCCCACCTGTCATCTCACAGAGTTGTTTTAGCCAAATATTATATCCGCTTTTTAATCAGCGGCGTCATTATATTTGTCCTCATATCAGGTCACTATGTTGATCCGCTGGGTCTTTTTATCGGTCTTTCGGTTGTGGTTGCAAGTATAATGCTTGCAACCATGTGCGAATTAACAAAACATATTTTCAAGGAGGCAACTTAAGGTGGAACATCCGTATCTCTTTTTTGTAAAGTTGTTTGAACTGATCGGTCTTGGGCATTTCGCCCATACGTACCCTTACATTGTTTATACGTGGGTAGCCATGATTATCCTTATCGCACTCGGTGTTATTGCTGCCAAGAGTGCGAGTCTTGTTCCCTCAAAAATGCAAAACGTTATGGAGATAATCATTTCAGGAATCGAAGAATTCACGATTGATATTACAGGAGAAGAAGGCCGCTGGCTTTTTCCCCTTCTGGCAACTGTTTTTATTTATATTTTTACTTGCAACATAATGGGGCTTATACCAGGATTTTTTCCGCCCACCGCCAACCTGAACACAACCCTTTCATGTGCACTTGTTGTGGTTGTTTTTACCCATGTTATCGGTATTAAATATCACGGAGTCAAATATATAAAACACTTCCTGGGGCCTGTATGGTGGATGGTTCCCCTTATATTTCCCATTGAGGTCATTGGTCATTTAGCACGCATCCTGTCACTTACTTTCCGTCTTTTCGGGAACATGATGGGCCATGAACTGGTTTTAACCATTCTGTTCGCTTTGGCCGGTCTGTTTTTTGCACCGCTTCCCATAATGGCTCTCGGCATTTTTGTTGCATTGGTACAAGCTTTTGTGTTCTATCTGCTTTCAGTCATGTATTTTACCGGCGCCATCGAACATGCGCATTAGTATGCGTTTTCGGTTTTAGATACTTATAATTTGTTATTTTAACAAAAAC
Source organism: Thermodesulfobacteriota bacterium (assembly GCA_034658755.1). Taxonomy (GTDB): domain Bacteria; phylum Desulfobacterota; class Desulfobacteria; order Desulfobacterales; family UBA11574; genus S5133MH16. The sequence goes on from JAYEFV010000106.1 coordinate 1,012, forward strand.
TTAAAACTTTGCTTTTTGTTTTTTTAATGGGAAAATGGAAGAAGCAAAAAAAACCTAATAAAAGGAGGTAGAGTAGATTATGGAAGGACAAGCATTACAATTTTTTATCGCATGTGTGACCGCAGCTGGTTTTGGAGTCGGGATTGCAGCCTTTGGCTGTGGCATCGGACAGGGTATAGGCATCAAGGGTGCTGTTGAAGGTATTGCCAGAAACCCCGAATCATCCGGTAAAGTAACGGTCACCATGCTGATCGGTCTCGCCATGGTAGAATCGCTCTGTATTTATGCGCTGGTTGTCGCATTGATTCTTATCTATGCGCATCCCCAGGCAGCTGCGATTGCCGCGTTGTTTGGCGCCGGCCACTAAAAAAAAGATCTATATGTAAATAAAGCAGGGCTGTGCTTTTTTAAAGGCACGGCCCTGCTTTGTTTTATGCAAACTGGATAAGCCGGAACAAAAAGGGATTGAAAATTGAATATTGACAATTGACTATTTAAGGAAGTCGCCCTTTGCAATTGAAAATTGAATATTGACGATTGAATATTTGAGGTGTCGCTGCGCTCCGCCATTGTATTATTTTCTTAAATTTTCACTTTTCAATGTTCAATATTCAATGTCACAGTTCCTTAAATATTCAATCTTCAATCGAAAATATTCAATTATTCACAATAAAGAAATTATACTGATAAAAAATTTTGCCATACAAAGCACAAAATTTATAACTTAGGTACCAAAACCTTTTTTAAAAACTGTCCGGTATAAGATCCGCTTATATTAGTGATTTCTTCCGGTGTGCCGCACCCCACAATATTTCCCCCTTCATCCCCTCCTTCGGGGCCGAGATCGATAATATGGTCGGCGGTCTTGATGACATCCATGTTATGTTCGATCACAATAACGGTATTACCCGCTTGCACGAGTCGTGACAGTACATTTAACAGTTTATTGATGTCGTCCATGTGAAGACCTGTGGTCGGTTCATCAAGTATATAGACGGTTTTACCCGTGCCTTTTTTGCTGAGTTCCCGGGAGAGTTTTACCCGCTGGGCTTCGCCGCCGGATAATGTTGTGGCAGGTTGACCGATATGGATATATCCGAGTCCCACATCGATCAGTGTTTGCAACTTGGGCCTGATTTTGTTTATCTTTTCAAAAAAGCTAAATGACTGATTTACTGTCATGTCAAGGATATCCGCGATGTTTTTTCCCTTGTATCTGATTTCCAGGGTTTCGCGGTTGTATCGTTTACCTCGGCAGACATCACAGGCAACATAAACATCCGGTAAAAAATGCATCTCTATCTTTATGATGCCGTCACCCCGGCAGGCCTCGCACCTTCCTCCTTTGACATTGAAACTGAAACGACCGGGTTTGTATCCCCGCATACGGGCCTCGGGTGTTCTTGAAAAGAGTTCTCTGATATAAGTAAAAACACCGGTATAGGTCCCGGGATTGGAACGGGGAGTTCTTCCTATGGGGGACTGATCAATGTTGATGACCTTATCGATATGGTCAACCCCAAGGACTTTGGAGTGGATTCCTGCCGGCATCCTTGCATGATAGAGCCTCTGGGCAAGAACATGGTAGAGGGTTTCCAGGACCAGGGACGATTTTCCCGATCCGGATACACCGGTTATGCATATAAAGCAGCCCAGGGGGAATTCCACATCGATATTTTTTAGATTGTTTTGAGAAGCGCCCTTGATGATAAGTTTTTTTTTGTTACCGAGACGCCGGCTGGACGGGACTTCAATATACTTCCTGCCTGAAAGGTACTGACCGGTTAATGATTTTTTTTCATTTAAAAGCGCTTCCGGGGTTCCGGAAAAGACCAATTCACCTCCTCTGACCCCGGCACCGGGCCCCATGTCGATAACATGATCCGATGCATGTATGGTCTCCTCATCATGCTCTACCACAAGAACAGTATTGCCAAGATCACGCATCTGTAAAAGTGTTGCAAGCAGGCGCTGATTGTCTCTCTGGTGCAGGCCTATGCTGGGTTCATCCAGAACATAAAGGACACCGGTCAATTTTGACCCGATCTGTGTGGCCAGACGTATCCGCTGGCCTTCTCCGCCGGAAAGGGTGTAAGCGGATCTGTCAAGGGTTAGATAACTTAGACCCACGTTTTCAAGAAATCCCAGCCGCTCATTGATTTCTTTCAGGATTCTTTTTGCAATGATCTCTTTTTTGCCCGTCAGTTTTAATTTTTTAAAAAAAGTATGGGCGCTTGCCACCGAAAGTTGTGTGGTTTCGAATATGGTAAGGCCGCCCACCATCACGGATCTGCTTGCTCTGTTTAACTTGGCACCATGACATTCAGGGCAGTGGCGAAAATTCATATAACGCTTAATTTCTTCTCTGGACTGGTATGATTCTGTTTCCAGATAACGCCTTTCTAATTTAGGAATAATACCTTCAAATCGTTTTTCATAAGTAAAACGGCGATTATTTCGTTCAAAATAGAACCTGATCCGTTCATTTCCGGATCCGTACAAAAGCACATTTTTAAAATTATCAGGAAGATCCTTGTAGGGGGTATAGATGTCAACACCATAGTGAGAAGTCAGAGCATCCAAAAATTCGATAAAATGAACGGTATTTCTGTTGGCCCAGAGGGCAACCGCTCCTTCCCTTAGCGAAAGTTCGTGATTTGGAATGATAAGCACGGGATCAAATTCAGTTGTTGAACCCAGGCCGTCGCATTTTGGGCAGGCGCCCTGGGGAGAATTGAAAGAAAAGCTTGCCGGTGTGAATTCAGGATAACTGATACCACAGGAGATACATGCTGATTTTTCACTGAAAAGAACAGGCCCCATGTCGAGAACGTCTACGGTAACAAGACCATCTGACTGAGACATGGCCAGTTCCAGAGAATCTGCCAGCCGGTTTTTAATCTTTTCCTTTACAACCAGTCGGTCCACAACCACGTCAATGGTGTGCTTCTTGTACTTATCAAGTCCGCCCACCTCTTCAATTTCCATGGTCTCCCCATCAACACGGACGCGGGCGAATCCTTCCTTTTTCAACCGCTTAAAAAGCTTTTCATGTGTGCCTTTCTGGCCCGAAACCAGAGGTGACAGAATAACAATCCGGGTCCCCCGGCTCAGAGACATAACTTTGTCCAGAATCTGATCCAGTGTTTGAGCGGTAATGGGTTGGCCGCATTTGTAACAGTGAGGTGTACCGATTCTGGCAAAAAGCAGGCGAAGATAGTCATAAATTTCTGTAACCGTCCCCACTGTCGACCGGGGGTTGTGGCTGGCTGTTTTCTGTTCAATTGCGATTGCGGGTGACAGCCCTTCGATCATGTCTACATCCGGCTTTTCCATACGCTCTAAAAACTGGCGCGCATAAGTGGATATTGATTCCACGTACCGGCGTTGTCCCTCGGCATAAAGGGTGTCAAAGGCAAGCGTCGATTTGCCCGATCCGGAGATACCGGTAACCACAATCAGCTTATTTCGAGGCAATTCAACATCGATGTTTTTCAGATTATGTTGTCTTGCGCCTCGTATAAATATTTTTTCAGTGTTCATAGATTAAAACCTGGTCCTATAGGCTGTACTTATCCACCACGGATGAACACGAATAAGCACGAATTTTAAAATAAAATAAATGTTACCACAGTTTTAAGCATTTTAGGCACTTTAGGCACTTTAGCTCATTTTAGGCATTTAAATCCATGTTCATTTGCGTCCATTTGCGGTTATCTATTTTCTAATTCCTATTTACTTTT
>JAYEFV010000107.1:0-4719 GCA_034658755.1 Thermodesulfobacteriota bacterium
CTTTTTGAGAAAATAAAACGGTTGCCCAAAAAAGCGCGCACAGCAAAGCTTAACGATGATTTTATGAAATCGCTTATAACCTACTTTCGCCGAGGGAAACTGCAAAAGTTTTTCATGGCGCAGGTTAAGCAAGCAGCCGAAGAACTTGATTTTATATCAGCGGCAAAACTGCTTGAAAGTGGCCCGGATGAAAAAAAGAAAAAGCTCCCAGGCGAGATGTATGACCTTTTGGACAGTAACAAGGAAGCTTTTATTATCACTACCACCGAAGAAATGGTTAAGCCCCAAAAAAGAAGAGGACGCGACAGTGCCGCCAATATCCTGCGCATTTTAAAGGCAACCATGAAAAACACGCAGAAACTCACCGAAGACCAGGAGCTTTACCTTAAAAAAGTATTAACACAGCTTGAGGAAGGCGGCCTGCCCAAACAGACGGCAAAAAATACATTAAAAGCCCTGAATGCACTTAAAGATGATTTAGTCAATCCATTCAAAGTGCTGGCCATGCTCCAGACCCATATACCCCAAAAACTGCTGGAAAGCCATTATGCCGAACAGAACCCGGCAGTATTCGGTAAACGTGAAGTCATACTCTCATTATATTTATCAGGTGAATAATATGGCGAATAAAGAATCTCAAACTGTTGAATATAAACAAAACTGGCGTGATGACTGCCTTAAAACCATTTCCGCATTTGCAAACAGTGATGGCGGAAATTTGATTATCGGATTGGATGACAAGGGAGAACCTTCAGGATTGAAAAATGTAAAAAGACAGCTTGAGGATATACCAAATACAATCAGGAATAAACTTGGTATCATTCCATCTGTTGAACGGAACAAGAAAAACAGGAAAGATATAATCAAGATCACAGTTACACCATGTTCTGTTCCCATTTCTTACAATGGCAAATATTATCTCAGAAGCGGAAGTACTGTGCAGGTATTACAGGGGAAAGAATTGGCGGATTTTCTTATGAAGAAATCAGGCAGCACATGGGACGACATTGTTGAAGAAAGAGCAGATTTTAATGAGATAAATAATGATTCCATAGAAAAATTTAAAAAATATTCCGAAGATCGAATTCCCTCAATTATTAAAGAAACAAACAATATCTCACTTTTGCAAAAACTAAATCTAATTGATGATAACAACTTAAAAAGAGCAGTAATTCTTCTTTTTTTCAATGATCCTCAGAAATTTTACATCCAGTCTGCGGTCAGGATCGGTAAATTTCTGACCGATACAGAAATTCAAACAACTGATATTGTTGAAGGGAATCTTTTTGCACAACTGGAAAGCACCCTGGAAATCCTGCGGACAAAATATCTGGTCAGCAATATAAAATATGAAGGTATTCACCGCCGTGATATTCTTGAATATCCTTACGAAGCCTTAAGAGAAGCGATCATCAATGCGCTAATTCATCGGGATTATTCAGGGACTTCACAAATCCAGATACGGGTCTATCCTGATAAATTAATGATAATGAACGAAGGGAAACTTCCGCCTGAAGTTCCTGCGGAAAAATTAAAAACCGATCATTTATCCATGCCCAGAAACAAACTCCTTGCTAAAATTTTCTATTATGCCGGATTTATTGAATCATGGGGACATGGGACAATAAAAATTGTAGAAAATTGCATAGAACAGGGGCTACCGGAACCGGATTTTGTCGAAGAATATGGCGTTATGACAGTTACTTTTTATAAGGATAAATTGAATAAGGAAAATCTAAAAAAATGCGGGTTGAATGACAGGCAAATTAAAGCGGTGATTTATGTAAAGGAAAATACAAGGATTACAAATAGTGAGTATCAAGGACTAGTTGAGGTGTCGAAGCGAACCGCTACCAATGATTTAGATGAATTGGTGCAAAAAGGCCTGTTCGAGAAAACAGGTACACGAGGTAGAGGGACATTTTATGAAATTAAAAAGGGCAATAATTGGGCAAATGGGGCAAAAAAAGGGCAATAATTGGGCAAATGGCTCAGATTAAAAAAGCATAAAGGACTTAAATATTAATAGACGGTCAATTGGCCGAATTGGCCACTAAAAGACCGGGAATTGGCCGAATGTCCTCACTAATTCTGGCGATCAGTTGGTTATTTTGGCGGTTATTTGGCGAATAGCTTAAGGACATAACGGACATATTTCGGACATTTATCAGGCATAGGTATTTATATTTAATAGGTAACATTGTGCAAATGGTGCACAAAAAGAACAGTAAAGGTACCATAAAGAAGCCAAAGGGGTTAAAAACAGTTCAGAGGAATAAAAATGGATAAACAACAAGCTCAAGAAATCATTAAAGAAACCTTTGAAAATCCTTTTGACAAGGGGCGTTTTACGAATTTTATCAAAAACCTTCTTAACAGAATTGATGAAGATTCATTTACTTATCAGGGACAATTCATACCTGATTCATATAAGCCTTTTATTAGCAGATACATAAGAGTAGGCAAATTTAATGATGGTGAAAATAGAATTGATAATCTAATTGTATACCTAAATAAAAATACATCAATAGAACATGCCCGCACCATGCAAAGAAATTTTATTGCAGGATACCTGCAGGGCAAATACGGAAGTACAAATGAAAAAAACGCAGCCTTGGTTGCCTTTGTATCTCCTGATAAAGTAGATTGGCGTTTTTCTTTAGTTAAATTGGATTATTTGTTTAAACCAAGAAAAGATGGAATCCCCAAAGCTATAGAAGAATTTACCCCTGCCCGGCGCTGGTCATTCCTTGTTGGTGAAAATGAAAAAAGTCACACTGCGCAAAGCCGGCTTGTCGATATCCTGGCAAATGATGAACAAGAGCCGACTCTAAAAGAAATCGAAAAATCATTTGATATAGAAACCGTTACAAAAGAATTTTTCCTCAAATACCGTGAACTATTTCTCCACACCAAGGAAGAGCTGGACAGGGTTGTTAAAAAAGATCCGAAAATTAAGGCCGATTTTGAGGCCAAGGGAGTTGACACTGTGAACTTTGCCAAAAAACTGCTGGGGCAGATTATATTCCTTTATTTTTTGCAGAAAAAAGGCTGGTTCGGCGTTGGCCGTGATAATGACTGGGGCACCGGTTCAAAGCATTTTCTTCGGGAACTGTTTGAAAAAAAACATGGCGATTATAATAACTTCTATAATGACATTCTGGAACCGCTTTTTTATGAAGCCCTGCGCACTGACCGAAGTCATGATGATGGTTACTACAGCCGTTTTAACTGCAAAATACCTTTCCTGAACGGCGGTCTTTTTGATCCCATCGGCAATTACGACTGGGTGCATACCGATATACTTATTCCGGACAACCTCTTTTCCAACAATGTAAAGACAAAAGAGGGTGATACCGGAACAGGCATACTGGATGTCTTCGACCGATACAATTTTACCGTTAAAGAGGACGAACCGCTGGAAAAGGAAGTGGCAATCGACCCGGAGCTTCTGGGAAAATCCTATGAAAAATTTAATGCCATCCGCCCGGATAATTATGCTGAATTTAAAAAAGCATTAATAAGCGGTAAAAAAGGAGAGGAAAACAAATTCAATAAAAAGTTCGGCGTCTATTATACTCCCCGTGAGATTGTTCACTACATGTGCCAGCAGAGTTTGATTAATTATCTTGATACAGCAGTTAACACACATAAAGAACCAATCATTACAAAACCGGCTGTTCAAAAAAAAATATTTGGGCCTCAAAGTCCTGTGCAACAAGCTCTTACTTCGGATTCATATAAGCCTATTATTCCTAAAAAAGATATTGAAAAGCTGATACAAATCGGCGAGCAGGTTAGTGAAAACGAAGCGATTTTTTTAGAAAAAGAACAAAAGATTAAAAAGGGAGAGCAAAAGACGACCAGTATAAAATTGATACTTCCTGACAGCATCAGGAAAAACGCGAAACTGATTGATGATAAACTGGCGGAAATAACTGTCTGCGACCCGGCAGTTGGTTCCGGTGCCTTCCCTGTGGGCATGATGAGCGAGATTGTAAAGACCAGAAATGTGCTTACAACTTTTTTGTCATTGCGAGGAGCGCAAGCGACGAAGCAATCTCAGTTTGATGACAAACGAACTGCTTACAACTTCAAACGCCGGTGCATTGAACATTCCCTTTACGGCGTGGACATAGACTCAGGCGCGGTAGAGATTGCCAAACTGCGCCTCTGGCTGTCGATGGTAGTGGATGAGGAGGACATTAAAAATATCAAGCCGCTGCCAAATCTGGATTATAAAATCATGCAAGGCAACAGCTTGATAGAATTACTTTCCACAGAATCATTAGTAAGTTCTATAGATCACAGAAGAACTGAATTAGTCAAAGAACTTAAAATATCAAAAGACGAATTATTTAATATTACTATCCCTACCCAGAAAGAAAATAAGCGGCGTGAAATAGATATCCTTATGAAGAAACTTTTTGAATATGATCGTGATAAACAAATCAAAAGACTGAAAGATGGTATATTGGCAATTAAATCTCAAAAAAGGCTTTTTGAGGATGATAAAGATAAAAGAAAAGACGAAAAGAAGATCCGAGAAATTGAAAGCAGAATTGAAGAAATAAAAAACATAGATGTACCAGGACCCACCGAACACTTTGAATGGTATATAAATTACTCGGAAATATTTCAGGCAAAAGGCGGGTTTGATGCGGTAATTGCCAATCCGCCGTATCTAAAGGAAAGGGATAACAAAAAACTATTTGAACC
>JAYEFV010000108.1:0-4717 GCA_034658755.1 Thermodesulfobacteriota bacterium
TATTTTGCCTGAATCTTGCATTACCTAAAGTTGAAAGTAGATAACTAACATCATGACAGCAGTTTTTTAATTGAACTCAGAACGAACCTGTGTTATCTTGCCTTATGTTGCGAGTCACCTTAACCCACTGAATAAAGGGCATTATTTGACTTGATCCTGACAAACAGGAATTATTTTTAAAAACAATAGGTTATAAAAGATATTACAAATTGGTAATAAAACTGTCAACATAATAAATATTGTCTAAAGAGACCTTTAGATGTTCTTGAACCTGGCTGTATCCTAATTTAAAGTGTGTCCAGCCAAGCCAGTATATCCTGCTTGTTTTCCCAATCGATTAAGTCTTCTATCTTTGGATCTTGTTTTATAAGTTTAGCACTGTATTCGATGAATTTTTTCTGCACATCTCGTTTGTGTGTTAGCTCCATGTGTAAATACGTCATGGTGGATTGGATATTTTCATGGCCCAGGCGGTTTTTGATTTCACTGATTGGTTTACCGGCCAGGAGCATACGAACCGCACAGGAGTGCCGAAAGCTGTGAGCCGGGTTGATATCCCTGAGACGTTTGGGACTCAACGCATAACGAAGATATTTTTTACAAATACGATTTATGCCGTGCCGTGTAAATGATGTCCCCCGCTGATTGATGAACAGGTATCGCTGATATAACGGGTTTGGTTTTTTACGATATTTTTTGACATAAGTTTTTACAAGTTGGACCGTTTTTGGCAAAAGCTCGATTTGCCGATACTGATTGCCCTTTCCCAGGATAGCCAGTGTGTTATTTTCCGGATCAAAGAAGTCAAGGACAAGTGACGCCATCTCACTGGCCCTAGCCCCTGAGTCATAGAGCAGGTTCAGGATCGTATAGTTACGGAACCCGTAGTATATTTTAAGATCAACGGCTTCAAAGACATTAAGAACTTCATTGGGATACAGGAAGCCGATCAACTGTTTCTGGGAACGCTTTTGGGGTATGCTGAGGATTCTTTCGGCAAGTGCGCTTTTTTCAGGGTGCATAAAGCGGATCATTTTGGCCATTGATTTAATACCTGCCAGACGCTGGTTTCGGGTTGCAGTCTTGTTGAGACGTTCTTTTTCAAGGTAATCGAGGAAGTCCAAGATCAGATCATTTGAAAGATGACCGATCTTAAGCGATCTGATCTTAACCCCATGATACTTTGCCGCAAAAGGGAGAAGCAGACGATAGGTGTCCCGATAAGCCATGATAGTTTGCCGGCTGCTGCCCTTTATTCGGGGCAGGTACTGATCAAAGAATTGATGGATGAGTGTGCTAAGATTCATGGTTTTTCTTTTTGTTCGAGAGAAAAATCCAAAAACTGTTTTCGCTTTTTTGCATCGATCATTTTCAAGTATTTAACCGTATGTTTATATTCACTGTGTCCCATATATGCGGCCAGCACCGGCAGAGCATTCTGGGGGGATCTTCCCCGTGCTTGTACCCTTTTTAACGTATTGACGGCAAATGAGTGGCGAAGGCTGTGAACCGTGGGTGCACTGAAGTTGGTGTTACCGATAACCTGTCTGGATTGATCGATTTTGATATCTTTGAGGGCCTGACGAAAGACACAACGGACTCTATTGTCATTTAATCCCTTTTTTTTGGTGCTGGCGAGAAGCAATGGGTTTTGATGATTTTTGATAAGAACTTTGCGTGCAGAGAGATAGTTTTCAAGTTCTACTGCTACGGACATGGGAACCGGGATCAGACGATCTTTTTTAAACTTGGTTTTTTTAATATAAAGTGTTTTTTCCTTTGGCCGGTAGTGATCGGCTTTCATTTTCAAGGGCTCGGATATTCTCATGCCGCAACGAGCCAACAGTAAAATAGCCATGTGCCCTGTGAGATCCTTTAAAAAATATCTTTGGTTTTTTCGGATGCTGTTTAAAACGGATTTCAGCAGAAGATCGACTTGTTTTTCGGAGAAGATAAAAGGGATGATCTCATTTTCCGGCAATAATGGGATATCCTTTACAGGATTGGCTGTATAAAAGCCTTGTCGCACCAGATACTGGAAGAACATTCGGGTTGTAGAAAGTATGCGGTTGATGGATCGTGATTCAAGTTTAAGATTTGCTCTTAATTCAAGAAAAAACCATGGTCGTAATACCGTGGGTTCTGTGTTTCTCATTGCAAGATAACGGTCAAACGTTCTTAGATGCGATGTCATGGGATGCAAAGAAAAGCCCAGTGATTGTCGATAGACCACGTATTTTTCAATCTTTTGTCCTAAAAAACTTTCAAAGGGTTTCATCAAAGAGGACCTCTCGCATCAACTTTATATGAACATAAAGATATTTTCGGGTGGACTCGATACTGTCATGGCCCATCATCTCTTTGACTTCATAGATGGATACCCCTGCTTCCAGAAGATTTTGAGCGTACGTATGTCGAAGGCAATAGGCACTGTATGGTATGCCGATTTTCTTCATGCAATTATTGATGTTTTGAGTAACCGCATTCTGTGACATTGGCCGGTAGGGCGGATGAAGGGTTAAGAACAACCTCCGATGTTTGTTTTTTGGTCTGCCGCCGATAAGATAGGCAGCCATGGCTTTAATGGTCTCTTCGGGAACAGGGAGTCTGACGGGCTTGTCATTTTTTCGGATTCTTATGCAAAGCTGTGCATCTTTAAAAAAGATATCATCCAGGCGGATTGAACTGATTTCACAGGGTCGCAGTCCCAGGGTGTATGCCAAATGAACCATGGCATAGGCTCTAAGGTCGCCTGCCGAAGAGAGTTCCAGGCCGGCAAACAGCCTTTTCAACTCATGAGGTCGCAAAAAATTAGGCGGTTTGGCTCTGGAGAACTGGGGCGCCCCGACGATAAGCGGGGCCAGATTGCTTGGCAACACCTTTCGCTCATGAAACAAATATCTCAAAAACCCCCGAAGATAGCTCCGGTACACCCGGCAAGTGTTTTCTTTATAACCCATAAAATACTCGGACAGGAACGTATCGATCTTTTCGATAGTCAGGGTGCGAAGCTTGATGCGATGTTTTTCAAGAAACTTATGAAAGGCAATAAGAACAACTTTGATATGCTTTAGCTTTCGGTCGGAACCCTGATGGGTTTTTTGATGATAGAAAAGATAGTCCTCATAGATCTGCGGTAAATTGACGGATTGATCTTTCATTCCCAAATGCCGGGCAATTTTACCCTGATCGAAGAGATACCGTGACAGCCCGGTTACGGCATGTATAGGGTGCGGTCTTTCTGACTTTTTAAATTGCCGTAACATCTCTTGAGTAAAGATTTCATCCCACAAACATTTTCGTTTTTTTATGAACAACTTAAACCACCTCAACACCCGTGCATATTCTTTCCGGGTGCTTTTTGCATATCCGTTTTCCGCCATCCATTGAAGGTAATCCTCAATCGCCTGATCCAGGGCATTGACGACCGATTCAATCTCCATGAGCCGTTCGTTAGTCCTTTCAATGGTTGATATGGTTTTATCATCGATCATGTTAAAACCCTTTAACGGTCTGTTGGATCAGTGTTTCAACAGGAGATGGACCCTGGCTTTTCTGGCGATCTGGTCTTTTTTGCGGCAGAGAAAGTACCTGAAAAAGAGTGCCGTTAAAGGCAATGAGATCTTTATCCATCAGGCTGTTCCGGGATGCTATATATTCGTCAAGGCTCAGCTCAAGAAGCGTGCAGATGGTGTCATAGCTGTAAAAAGAAAGGCCAAAACGATCGGAGGCCAAAATGAGAAACAGATACAAAAGGAGTTCTTTTTGATCCAGGGAGGCTAAAAACCCATCGGTAATAAACCGGTGGGGAATAAAGCTGAAACCGCCATTGATCTGTCTGACCCGGACAGGATTGAGGATTTTTTTCTTTATCATGATCGATTTCCTCCCTTTTTAAGCTTTATGACTCGATTAGCATGTTTTTGAGCAAGCACCTAACGAGTCCCTCTTTGCAATCAGTGATAAGGGCTTGAAATATCGAAGATGTTAACTTTTAACGCGTCTACCTTTGCAATCACCGGTACCAGCCAAAATTGCCCAACCACCTTAAAATTATTGGATATTGACGCGTCTACCTTTGCAATCAATGGAATGTCGGTATTTGCATTCTTTTTTCGGTTATTAGATCTGCGTCTGTTTCGTATGGACTGAAGTATACGATTTATTTCAGCTTTTTTAGGATTTCTTTTGCGATATTCTTTCCAATACCCCGGATTGTTTTGAGCCCATTTTTTATTGCTCAATTTTTGATCCCGCTTAAAATCCGGGTCGGTAGCCATTTTATGTCGTTTCCAGGCCGTTTTTTTTGCCCTTCGGCATTCCGGCTTCATACAGTAACATTGATTCTTGTGTCTTGGACTTGGTGTGAATAAATCGTAGCAGTGACAACAAAGGATCTGTTCCATAACCACCACCCATGTTATGTGAAGATTCTATAGGTTGAGAAATAAAAGGAATCATATAACTGTTTTTAAGCTTTGGAAAAATGATATGGAATGAATAAGAATATGGATAGATCTATATTGCCGAAGAAAATGGTGAAGAATTAAATCTGTAACTACAAATTATATTTTATGAAGTCCATGCAAACAGGGGATATGAAAGAAAATGGAATAAAAAGAATTATAAGTAGTTTTTTAAAAAAACTTTTTAGGAATGAAATGGAATTACAGGGGAATTAAACACATAACATAACTAAACTGACAACATAACTTGC
>JAYEFV010000109.1:0-17115 GCA_034658755.1 Thermodesulfobacteriota bacterium
CTAAAATCTTAATATCATCCAGGGCATTTACAATGGCAATGCAGAATTTGCTGTCATTTGAATCGACCTTGTCTAAGTAAACTAACCCGTCTATTTTCTTATCTTTATTATTAAAACCGTTTTCTTTTTCCTTTGTGACAAAATACCTGGGATTACCCTGATGATCATATAATTCCAGCAACTCAGGAGCTATAAGCTCTTCTTTTTCTTTTAAAAACCAGCAAAAAATCAAACGGGCAATTAAACGGATAACAAACTGCTTTATATTTTCTTCTTCAGGGTTTGCCCTGCCTGCATAAGCATCTGGAATGTCAGGCAGTCTGATTTTTGAAACAGCATAATAATACCAGGCCGAAAGATCCTTATAAAATTGTGCATTAAGTATCTGAACATCAAACACCTCTCTCCACTGCTGGTAAAGCCCGTTAAAATCCCGCACACCCGGTTTCAATACCAGATCGTTGAGGATTTTGATGTGACCTGTGTGCGGGTTTAGGATATCAATATCTTTAAGCAATGAAATCTTGCCGATTTTTTCGCCTTCTCGCCAGGTTTGCTTGTATTTTATACGCTCTGAGGTGGCAAGGGTTAGAAAATCGTTATATTGAAACAGCACAACAACAGGCAGGCTTTTGCTTGCGCGGTTAAAAGCTCTTGTGATGTCGGATAACTGCGTTCTTGTTGGCGTGGCAATCCCCTTAATCTGCACCGCAAAAATCATCATACCTTCATAGTCGGCATGAATCTTTTCTACAGCCTGATTGAACGTTACATTTCCGTCGTCGAATAAAGACAGGTTGTCGTCGAAAACAAACTTGTCCACCAGCCCAAGAAAATAGACTGCGGAAACTTTTTCAAAAATTCCCTGTGATTTGAATTTGTCTTTTAAAATACTCTTGAGGGGTAATGATGAAATTGAACTGCTGTTTAAGTGAATATTGAGCTGCTTAAAAAATGAGGTTCCTGCATTAAAAAGATTTTTATCTAAAAAAGGGGATAAGTTCATTTGTATAACTTCTAAATTATTTGTTGTTGTTTTTCAAATTAACCATTAACTCCGCTTCCAATTCTTCGATCGTAGGCAGGCTGGATCTGAGTTCTTCCGGTATGGCTTCAGTAAGTTTATATTCCGACACGCCAATGGGTTTGCTCATATCTCGCAGGGCGTATTCAGCAATGATCCTGTTCTTTGTCTTACAGAGGACAATGCCGATAGAGGGATTGTCCTGCTCTGTTTTTAGCAGATCATCCAGGGCAGAAAGATAAAAGTTGATTTTGCCAGCATATTCCGGTTTAAACTCTCCGATTTTCAATTCAATGGCAACAAAACAACGTAACTTTAAATGGTAAAAAAGAAGATCAATAAAATAGTCCTGGCCTCCGACTTCAAGGTTGTATTGTCTTCCCACAAAAGAAAAACCAGCTCCAAGTTCTAGAAGAAATTTTGTAATGTCCATAACAAGCTGGTTTTCAAGGTCTCTCTCGTGAGCCTCCTCTCCAATGGTAAGAAAATCAAAGATATATGGGTCTTTTAGTGTCTCTTTTGCCAGATCGGATTGAGGTTTGGGTAAGGTGGCATCAAAATTGTGGGTTGAATCTCCCTTCCTGTCATATAGGTTTGTCTCTATTTGGTGGACTAAGACATTTCTGGACCATCCGTTTTGAATTGTCTGCTGTATATACCATTCTCTCTCTTTTTTACTCTTAACTTTGTCAATCAGTACACAATTATGGAACCAAGGAATTTGTGCAGCAAGTTGCTGCACAAATTCAACATCTGGATATGTCTCGGCAAATTTTCTCATATACTTCAGATTTCTTGAAGAAAGCCCTTTTATTTCAGGAAAAGCGTTCCGCAAATCCTGTGAAAGCCGCTCTATTACTTTGGCTCCCCAGCCTTCGTTTTCTTGTTTTCGCAATATGCTGTTCCCAATTTCCCAATACAGAAAAACCATTTGAGCGTTAACAGCAAGAGCAGCTTTTACCTGAGCCAAATGTATTTTCTTTTTCAGATCAGAGAGGAACTCAATATAGGACTTATCTTTCACTAATTCAGACTTCATAAACAAGTCCTTTCATATTCTTTCTGTTGAACCTAAATTCTACAGTCCAACATTTGCAAGACAGGGAATACACTCGCTATTTAGGTTGAAACAACAAACCATGTTATCAAATCAAAATTTTTGGGTTTGAATTTTTCTTCCAGCTTTTTTTCTTCCGGTGTTTTCTTAACATCCACGCCATTTTCAAACAGGCTCTGTATTTCTTCCACGGCCTTTTGCGGAATCTGGCCTTTGATCCAATCCTTGATTCTGGCACTCAAAATATTAATGGCTTTTTGTTCGCCTTTTTCGAGGTCATCGGGAACATAGCGGGGCCGGTGTTTGTGGCTGCGGAGAATTCCAAGAATTTCCTTGTTGTTGCTGTAGGTGGAATATCCTTTTGAGTTTGAATATAACAGAAAGTGTTCATTATATACATGGGTATCCGCTTCATCGGGTTTTGCCGGATATCCGAGCAGAGCTATGATGCCTTCTGGTAATTCGGGATATTGTTTATCCGACAAGGCTTTAAAACCTGTAAAAATGCCGTTCGGCATTCTTTCAAAAAACTCTTTATTCTTTTGAAACATTTCAAAAAGTTCCTGGCGAAACTGCTCTAATGAAAGATCGGTTAGCCCTAAAGTGTCATCACTTGTTTCAACATCATCCCAAGTAACCTGGAGCTGCTCAAGCATTTTTTGGGCTTGCTTGCTTAAAATAGGATTGTCTTTGGTCATTCTTTCCACTTCCGGAGTCATTTTTTCATCGATTTCAGTGCCCACAACGCTCATCAAGGCCATCCGCTTTTCCACACGGTCTTTTAATCTCAGATAATCTTCATAGTCCTTACCGGGCCAGAAATTAATTCCCATTACGGTTTTATTCGGCGAACCAAGACGGTCAATCCGGCCCATACGCTGGATAAGCCTGACAGGATTCCAGTGGATGTCATAATTGACCACAAAGTCGCAGTCCTGAAGATTCTGGCCTTCGCTTAAACAGTCCGTGGCAATCAGGATATCTATGGGATTATTGATCTTTTTCCAGGCATCCTGATCATATTTTTTGATAACTTCTTTCCAGTCTTCAAAGCTTGCCGGCACTTGAAAATTATCCGGATCTTGTTTGCGGCCCTTATCGTAGATATGTTCCCAGTCTCTTTCATTGTACAGTTTTGTATAAGGCGCAAAACGCTGAAGAATTTCATTAAACTTTGAGCCCTTATAACCGCCATCTGTTTCCGACAGGGAGCCTGAAACATAGGCGATTTTTGTATAACCTCTTTTTATAAGTTCCTGAAAAAGATACTGAGCAGTGTCTTTAAAAACCGTAAATATCAGCACTTTTTTGTTGGCGCGTTCCTTTCTCTTGTTTTCTATATGCCAGACAAGTTTATCCAGCTTGTTGTCAGTCTTCTTATTATCAATAAGTTCCTGTTCATAAGCTTTGAGATTTTTTTTCAGAATCGTAAACTTTGCTATATCTTCTTTAAGATGCTTTTTAAAATGATCAATATCGGTAATAGTTGAAAGCAAAACAGGATTTTTTTTACCCAGGCTCAATTCCCCGGGCAGGTCCGTATCCTCGTCTATGCTTGCGGCAGCATAGTCCATTGCCGCCTGTTCCAGATCTTCAATAACATCCTCATCGATAATATCCGGTTCCAGATCTTCAATAACATCCTCATCGATAATATCCGGTTCCAGATCTATATTCTGCTGTGATTCAATATAGGTGTTTACTTTTGAGAGAGCATTTTCATGATGATTTAAAATATTTTCAACCGTATTTTTAAATGAAAACCAGCTTGATTCCAGCCGTTTCATAAGCAATATAAACATCATTTTAACAAGAAATTTTTCTCTTTGTCTTGGGTCCTCAAGAACACTGACCGGTTTTTCATCGGTTATGTATTCAGATGGCCTGTATGCGGTGAGGTTGACTTTAATTGCATCCAGAATATCGTCAAATGTTTTGAGGCTGCCGATATTTTCAGGATTGATATATTCGTTAAGCGGAATTTCTTTTGCCGGAAAAGACATTGCCCCGAATTCATTTTCAATCAATTTCCTGGTGCGAGCTACAATTAACGCATCGGTCAGGTCGAAAAACTTCTGCGGAAGGAGCTGGATAAAATCTTTTACTTTTTTGTTTTCGAGGTTTTGCCAGTTTTTGTACTCTTTCTGAGCGCCGGCAAAAATACTCTGCAGGCTTCTAATGCCAATCTCGCTCTCTCTGAAACCTTCATCATATCCTTTCTTGATCAGTTTAAACTGATTGCGGATATCTGTCAGCCGGTTGTTGATGGGAGTGGCTGAAAGCTGCAATACCTTAACATCTTTATTTTTCTGTAGGATATTATCGACCAGAAATTTATATCGTGAAGATTTGTCGTTTCTTAAATTATGACTTTCATCAATTACTATCAGAAGTTTGGGATTGCCCTGAAAAAATCTTTTAATAGTAAAATCGTCCTGATAGTTTTGCAGCCTTTCATCCTGCAGGTCTGTATGAAACCGGATGGTATATTTTAATCTGTCGTTTTCAAATATCGAACGATGTCCTTCAAGATATTGCCGCCAGTTGTTTTCCAGCTTTTTTGGACACAGCAGAATAACCTTGTACCCCTTGATTCCAAAATATTTCATTACCGCCATGGCTGACCATGTTTTACCCAGGCCGACTGCATCGGCCAGAATAGCCCCGTTTTCTTTTTGCAACATCTTAATAAGGCTGATAACCCCTTTTTGCTGAAAGGAATAGAGCTTATTGTAAATGATAGTATCTTTCAGATGACCGATCTCTTTTATAAATTCTTTGTCAAAAGATATTGACAGCAAATCTTCTTTGAATAATTCATACAAAACTTTGTAATAAAGATCTTCGGGAGAATATTCCTTATAGAAATTCTGAATTAGATTGATGAGGTGTTCTTTGCAGTCAATTTTTGTTTTGTCGGCCAGTTCAATTTTATCAAGAGCAGACTTGCTTTTCCACAACTCTTGAAACCACTCGGTGAGTTCATGGTAATCAGGACTGTCGCCGGTTTCAGCACGGTTTAATTCAATGTTGGCGGATTCTTTCAGCCCCAGTCCGGCTTCGGTTAAATTTGAGCTTCCAATAATCTGGAAATTCTTGCGCGGGTCATTATCTTTGTAGATATAAGTTTTGGCGTGACAGAAATTGCGCTGGATTGTTTTTATCCTGACTTTTTCCTGTTTTAAAAACTCAACCGCTTTTTTGGCGGAAACACTTAGAAAAAAAGTTTGTTCTACTGCCAGGCTATCACTTAACAGGTTGATTATTTTGTCATCTTTGGCTTCGGTCTGTAATAGATCGCCCAAAATCATGCGAAATAATTTGGCATTGTTAACTTCGTCAGAGAGTTTTGCAATGGCGGAGGCAGAAAAATAACCGGTTACAATATCAACCCTGCCGGTTTCAACATAGTTTGATAATAGGTCAAAAACTCTAAAATGGCGATTTTCGTTTGATCTTGTCTTATTGTCGAGAAGCATATTTTATCCTGTTAAATAAATATGTTGAGACTTGTAGGGATGCGTCGTCGGGACATTCGTGCAGAACGAGCATAAAATCGGGTATTGCCTTTTCCCTCACACTTTTCCTGATGAAGGAAGTGCCATCTCTTTAATCATAATAAAAAACCTCAAATTCTTTTTTCTTGGATCAACCATATCAAACTCATCTGCAAAAGAGCACAAGGATTCACTACAAAAAGCGGAAATATCCCACTAAAACATCAACGTATTGGACATGTTTCAGTGTCTTTTTAAATCGATTAAGTAATGCATAGCCTGGTTCATTTGTGAAAAACCTCTTTACCGTCATTTTCAACGTTACCATACGCTAAATCTTTTGTATGCGCTCCGCAATAAGGACATTTTCGACACCGCAATCTTTCTTTGGCCAACGCCTGATCCATAGTTTCGTCCTCTTGCATTAAAAGGTCCGCTTTTGCCCGAAATGATGCAATTTCCGGATCCCGATCACGAGGGATTAGAATTGCTGCTGCAAACTCATTTGTTATTTTGATTGATCCGTTCTTTGACGATTCGCCCATTCTTGTAAATTACTAATGGCGTGCCTGTCTGGCGGGCAACTTCCCGCGCCCTTAGTGCCGCTCGCTGCAATGCATCTCCGGCTTTTTCCAGATCTGAATCTTTTGGTTGTTGTTTTTCTTCACTCATTCTCGGCCTCCATTTTCAAGCATGACAGGAACTTCTCGCGAATTGTCATAAAGGGTCCACACGTCAGCCAACCTTTTGTATATTTCGTTGAAGTTGCGCGAGCCGGCTATAAACCGCCTTCGGATAACCGTTTCCGGTACAGCGTGGCCACCCTGGGCCACGCGCGTAGCCACGCGTTCGATCGCAATTTCTACATTTGGAAGCATCAAGAATATCAGCTTGATCCGATAGCCTTTTTCCCTCCATTCGGGAATCATACGGGCGTAACCCCGTCCGCTTAACGTTGTTTCAAAAGCAAAACTCACGCTTTTGAGAACATGAGCCTTAATCTCTTCAAGCATTAGCCGCCCAGCCCGAATCGCCGATTTTTCGGGCTGAAAAGGAGCAAGGCCCGCTGCAATTAGATCAGCATTAACGAATACTGGACAGTCTGCTTCGTTCGGTAAGAATTCTAGGGCAAAGGTTGTCTTTCCCGCGCCGTTGGGTCCGGCAATGATTACCACTTTTCTTTCATAACTCATATCATAATATACCCATTCATCAAAGGTGTACAGAAAGCAGACGTTCAATGTTAGTAACAGTGCTTCCCTGCCTTTGATGAACTCCACTGTTAATCATAGCTGCAGAATATCTCGGCGCCATCCTTGCACCAGGCTTTGTTGCATATATCAAATGCGGATAGGCAGGTCTTTAACTTTTTGAATCAATTCGGGATACTCTCGGAAAATGGAGTCGTCAGCTTAAGGTCGCGTTCAGAAAATCTTTTTACATCAGGCAGTTTACTCTCAATCATACACCCTTAATAAGAAAGGTAGTTGCAATTTGCAACCACCTCGTCCTTTTCTTTTTGGGTGAGTCTAATCATGAAGTCTTCAGGAAATCGGTCGCTATTGCGCTTGATCTGTTGATTAAGCCGTTTCGTAGTTACGCTATAAAGTTTTGCAAGATCAGCGTCCAGAATGACCTTTTGCCCCCAGAGCAGTAAAATTGTCCTTTCCACACGTTCAACAGGAATCAATAACTTATTGTCTATCGTACGATATTCCTTTATGGACAAAGTTTTTATCGGTTAAGTTTGATGAACTCGTAAAAAGTCGAAAATCTCTTGGAATCGTCATTCCGGCGAAAGCCGGAATCCAGTAATTTCAATAAGTTCTGGATGCCGGATCAAGTCCGGCATGACGGTGTTGGGACTTTTTACGAAGCCGTCAAGTTTAAATGGTTCATTTTTTGTCATGGAGTAACATAAACTTTTTTATAACTTTTATGCCACCCACTGAAACTTACGTTTACCCCACCCACCCCTTTGAAATAGCGCCATATTTTGGTTTCATCTTTCATAGATGACTTCACCTTTATCGATTTCTGTAAGAATGGACGCCTCACCTGCATCATCTCTGAGCGGAAAAATATCTACGGGTATTTTACTTGAAACCGGTCGTTTCAATTTTCTGTATTTCATGGACAGCTTAAGATATCCTTCCCTGCTTTCCTGAAAAACGGCAACATCCATGTCGCGGGGCTCGTCGGATGTGACAAAAGATCCGAAAATGACGACTTTTCGAATATCCTTGTCGCTTTTGAGACAGGCAACTATTTGTTTTTTTAACTCATACTTTTCATTGAGTGTGACCATAATATCACCTTTCTTCTATCTTAATTATTGTAAACAAAAATGAGAATGAACACAACATCTTTATTTTAAAAGGAAATCCGGGTCAGACCAAGCTATGCAATTTCAGAAAATATCTTCCTTTTCGTCATCACTCCTTCAAATTATTCAGATGCATTCTGTCCCATCGACATCCTAAATACCAAGTTATCACAAAAGCCAATTAATCTGCCCATTATTAACATTTTCATGATATTCTGTAAATTTCCGTGGTAACCTATTTGAATAAATTTAATTTATCAAAAGCCTCCTGGCCAAAACGCTTTAAAATATATGTCTTGCCGACCTGACGGGTGCCTTTTAAAATAAGCGGCTTTCGATTTTTCTTGTTTTTCCATTCCTCAAGCTTTTGAAAAATTTCTCTTTTCATGTTCTTGTCTTTTATTCTTGAAGAATTAAGGCGTAATTAATAATGAACACTAACGCAGTGATAATGATACGTTCTGGTACCACTTTGTTTTAATTTGTGAAACTATTTAATATATGATTAGCTAGATTTATTTTCCATTTACTCGGGTTTTCGTTATGAAGAATGTTTTATAATCTACTTTCGGGCCACGGATTCTAATTTGTGCATAGAATCCATATGCAAATTGAAATGTAGTTTTAAGTTGAGATTCAGACTGAAACAAATTAAGTGCATGATGAAAATAATTATGGTATTAGGCATGCGGGTATTCCTGCTCGCCAAATCCGTTGATATATAGATGGGCACCCGCACAATCATGATAGTCTCTTTTCCGGTACCTGATATTAAAGTATTCTTATGGCAAAGGTAAAATCAAAAAAAAAACAGGCCAAACGCAAGACCAATCTCAAAAAGCGACGGAGCAAACTAACGGCCTCCAACCAAAAGAAAAAGGCCGATTATTTTTTTAATGAGGCCCTCTGGTATTGGGACCAGATGGATCATGAAAAAGTGCTGACGCTTATAACAAAAGCTCTGAGGTATGATCCGGAAAACCCGGAAATGCTCGAATCGCTGGTGGATTTAGGCTATGAAATTGACCGGCCGGACATTATGCGAAAGGGCCTGTTAACGCTTTACAATAACGGAAAGATCGAGAATGATAAGCGAATTTTATTGTGCGACCTTTTGGCAAGGGACGAACAATATAACCTGGCAATTGATGTTGCCGAGAACTTGCTGAATCTGCTTCCCCGAATAAAAATCCGTAATAAACGGAAAATACGATCCGACACGATTAAAATTCAGGACTACTGCCGGGAACAGCTAGAAATATTACAAAACCAGGCGACTTTTAGTGACAGAATGAGGCTGAAGTCTTCCCAATTGAAAATCGTGGAGTCTCCACAACCACTTTCCAAAAATGAACCTCCAAAAAAATCGGTAACCAAGGCACCGCTTCAGAAAATACCGATTTCAATTGAAGTGAATACTGCCTCTTTCATCGAGCCGTTGTCCCAGGGATATTTCACGTTTCATGAAAATTATAACCTCACTCTTGAAGCCTATCAAATCCGATTTAAAGAATCTTTTGAAAACCTCATCTGTCTTACGAACCTGAATGGTGTTCGCTCTCTATGGTATCAGGAAGAGACCGCCCGCAAGGTGCTAAAACGTTTTCGCGGACGCGCCATGCTGTCGGACGAAGTGGGCCTTGGAAAAACCATTGAAGCATCTATCGTGCTTAAGGAATATATTCAGCGGGGCATGGTGAAAAGTGCTCTGATTTTAACCCCCGCCTCCCTTGTGAGCCAGTGGCGGGAAGAGTTGCGGACAAAATTCGGACTTGAGTTTTCATCCACTGATGATCCGGATTGCCGGAAAAAAGGAAATCATTTCTGGAAAGAACCTTTTATTCTGGCTTCCATTAATTTTGCCAAATCAAAGAAAAACTTTTCGCTGGTCACTGAACGAGAATATGACATGGTAATCGTTGATGAGGCTCATCACCTGAAAAACCGGAGTACCCTCAATTGGAAACTGGTCAACACGTTGAAGAAGCGATTTTTGCTGTTGCTGACGGCAACTCCGGTGGAAAACAATTTGATGGAACTTTACAACCTGATTACATTGCTAAAACCAGGTCAATTAAAGACCGCCTCTGAATTTCGCAAGGAATTCATGACACGTGGTGATCCTACCGATCCCCAAAATCGCAGCAGGCTCAAAGCACTTTTGGAAGAGGTTATGATCCGTAATACTCGCGCATTGGCCCAAATTGGACTTCCGCCCCGTTTTGCCCATACCATACGAGTAGACCCAAGTCGAAGTGAAAAAGATCTTTACGAGAGAATTACCGGACTGGTTCAAAACATCAACGCCACCGAGGGAACGGGTCGGAAGTTGTTGCTTAAAAACTTGCTGACCGAAGCCGGATCATCCCCTCGTGCTGTGAGCATGACCCTGTTGCGTATGCTGTGTAAAAAAGACCTTCTACTCCACCATCAAAAGGAGATTCAGGCAATAAACAACCTGTGCCGTTCCATGGACGATACTCGCAAAAACCGGGTGCTTCTCAAGCTGATCCGATCGTCTTCGGAAAAAAGTATTATATTTGTCAAATATCTGGGTACGCTGGATCATCTGTCGGATTTTTTATCGTGGAATAAAATTCCCCATTCCCTGTTTCACGGTCGACTGGACAGCCGTAGCAAAGATGAACAAATAAAAAAATTCAAGGAGGAAACGGATATTTTGCTGACCACGGAGATCGGTGGGGAAGGTCGAAATCTCCAGTTTTGCCACCAGATGATCAACTATGATCTTCCGTGGAATCCAATGAAGATCGAGCAGCGCATTGGCCGCATCCACCGGATCGGACAGGAAAAGGAAGTTATGATTTACAATCTGTGTGCCATGGGCAGTGCCGAGGACTATATTCTCGAAGTGCTTGACAAAAAGATTAATATGTTTGAACTGGTCATCGGCGAAATCGAAATGATCTTGGGGCGTATCCGGGGTGAGAGGGAATTTTCTGAAATGGTCTATGACATCTGGGTCCAATCGGTTTCCGAAGCAGAAAGAAAAAAAAGGTTCGGTCAACTGGCCACCCGCTTGAAGCGCAACAAAGCCGACTATGAAAAGACCAAGGCATTAGATGAAAAGCTGTTTGGAGAAAACTATGAGATTTGATTCAGATCAATCAGTGGAGCATTTCGTCTGCCGGTTTCTTGAAAATCGTGGTGCGATGATAGAAAAAAGCTCCCAAAGTTTAGACGTGCTTTTGCCCGATTATTTGTCCAAATTGCTGGGAAGCCCTGAATTTATCCAAATCGATACAAATCTGGATTCGGAATCAGACTATTCAATCAATTTCGGCTCGACGTTATTGGAAAAAATTGTAAATGCGGCTTGCGAATCTGCAGCACTGGTTGAATGTGATCTGCACTTTGATTATCTTAAAAGCCAGGGGTTTGATAAGCTGATTAGGGATCAGTTTGCTTTTCACGGAGCTGTGGGCAAGGTTGAAAGTTTTGCAGAGGTTAGGACCGAATATCTGCTGATGACCTGTAAGTATCTGGCCCAAAGCGATGAGCAAAAAGAAGGTCTTATCAGACTGATATTCAATCTTGAGACCGGTGCCCGGATTGCGGACATGGAGCAGAATATCAGGCTACATGTCAGCGAGTTTCAAACAAAAGAAAAACCGGTTAGCTGGAAAGAAGGGAAGATCCGAAAAATCATAGAATGGGTCGAACGTCGTACAAAATCGGTCCTGAAAGAAGAAATAGCACTATTTGAGGACAGCATGAACCGAAGGTTTCGTCGCGATGTGGCCAGCCTGGAAGAATATTATACTGATCTGGAACAGGAAATGACAAAAAGCCTTGACAAACCTGGGCTTTCCGCTCAACTGATTCAGGACCGCCAAGAAAAAATCGGCCTGCTTCCAGATGAACTGGCACGAAAAACCGACGACCTGTTTAAAAAATACAGCATACGAGTCAACATAAAACTTTGCGGTGCCATGCTAATCCGCACCGCGGCTGTCAAGGTTCTGTATCGGGTATCTGTCGGCAGAAAAAAGCAGCGTCTTACCCTGATTTACAACCCCGCCACCAAATCTATGGATCCCATGGTGTGCAGGGGTTGCGGTGCCAGTACTTTTAGCGTTAATTTTTGCCGTTACCTCCATTCGCTGTGCCCAAATTGCGGCCAGGAATGTCCTGTGTGCAAAAAATGACCAAATTTTTTTATGAAAATTTTGGTCTAATCATCATCGTTGCTATTGGTTGAATTATTATCGATTTTTAGAGAATTCGTAATATTTTTTATTTCGTTTTTGTCATCATAATCCTGTTCAGGGGTATCTTCTTCAAGCAGTTCATCAATTTCGACTGTTTCGTCTTCAATCTCAATGTTATCTTCAACCGCCGGCTTTTCCTGTTCTTTTTTCAAAAGATCATGGTCATCAAAAAGCAGCTCAACGGATTGATCATTTCCGGATTCATACATATTTGTAACTGCTGCTGCTATTTCTTTTGCGTATATGCCGATCGGAAACAGGCTTTTAGTCCTCAATGTATCGATCAGAGCATCTTCCCCTATGGCGATTGCTGATTTTACAGACTCATCGTCAAATGTCTCCTCACAGAGAAATGAAAACATTTCTTTATCCAACTCGGCGAATTCTCTAATTATAAGCTTGGTTTTTTCATCGTTTTTTAAAATTAAATATTTTTGTTTCATAGTCGATTTTCCTTATACAATTAATCTTTGATAAACTCGTAAAAAGTCCTAAAATCGTCATGCCGGACTTGATCCGGCATCCAGAAGCCATTGAATTTACTGGATTCCGGCTTTCGCCGGAATGACAAAAAAGGGTATTTTTCGGCTTTTTAGGAGACCATCATCTTTGATCCATTTGCAAAAAGTCAAATTCATCAAACATTTAGTGCCTAACCCGGACAAGCCCGCCCTCCTGCCAAGCGGAGTAAGGCGGACGGGCCGGAACCAAAAATATTTGCCACAAAGACCCATACAAGACACAAAGGATATATTTATTATTCTTTCTTCGTGCTTTAGTGGCAGAATGGAAAAAGTTTTGCCACAAAAAGCACAAAATTTACAACTAAGGAACTAATATTTCGTCGGAAATCATAAAAAACAGGGCATGTCAACTAACAATAACAAAAATATTGACCTGTAATACGCAAAATGTTAAATAAAATACAACTTGCCCGGAGGGATGGCTGAGTGGTCGAAAGCGGCGGTCTTGAAAACCGTTGAGTGTAACAGCTCCGTGGGTTCGAATCCTACTCCCTCCGCCATTTAACCGTAATAGGAGAGATGGCCGAGTCGGCTGAAGGCGCTCGCCTGCTAAGCGAGTGAGGGGTGAAAGCTCCTCCGAGGGTTCGAATCCCTCTCTCTCCGCCAAAAAACAAAAAGCCCGATTTAAAAGTCGGGCTTTTTCATTTTTACAATAAAAACTTAAGGTTCACGAAAAAACAGATTAAGCTTTGTCCATTCCACCGATCATCTGGTCCTTGTAAATCTCATAATATTTAAAGACCTTTTTGATATAAAACCGGGTTGCTTTGAAAGGGGGGACCCCCTGATAATGCCTTACGTTTCTGCTCCCGGCATTGTATGCCGCAAGTGCCAGTTTAACGTCCCCGTCGAATTGGGTAATAAGCTGTTTGAAATACCGTACTCCGCCGCTTATGTTTTGTTTGGGGTTGAAAACATCCTCCACACCCAGAGCCTGGGCGGTTGCCGGCATGAGCTGCATAAGACCTTTTGCACCTTTGTTAGAAATTGCTCTGGCATTATATCCGGACTCCGCCATAATGATAGCTTTTACAAGAGCAGGATCAATCTGGTAGCGATAGGCCGCTTGAATTACAATCGGGTGTATGAGACGTTCGGCTTTATTACCGCCAATGGATGATGAACTGTATTCCGTGTTGGCATAATCGTATTCATCTATCAGAGATAGGGAGTTCGCTATCTCTGAAATCGCCGGCATTTTATTGAGCGCCCCGGCAGGCTTACGGCTATTAGATATGGAGACAATAGATACAATTAGTATAGAAATAAATAGAAATTTCACAAGTCCTACTGATAATAGCTGTATGGTTGTTTTTTTATCCATTATAGATATCGCATTTCAGTTATTTAACTACTTAACAATGTCTGTATTTATAGGAAGAAAATTAAACTGTAATCTTTATTTTTTGTATGTCAAGCAAAAAAGACTACAATACATTGTGCTTTAGCAAAGGATTGTGCATATAAGATCTATGAATTAACAAACGATTTTAGTCTGTTGAGATTAATTTGATCGTAATCTTTTCCATCTTTTTGTTTGGGAGTTTCAATAATTTTCGGAATATCGATGAATCGTGTGTCGTTCATCAATAATTCAAATGCCTTAATGCCGATAAGTCCTTTACCGATGTGTTGGTGTCGGTCAACCCGTGAGCCAAGTTCTTTTTTGGAATCATTTAAATGGATAAGATAAAGATTTTCAATGCCTATTACGGCATCAAAGGCATCCATTGTCCGGCTGTATGAATCCGGGGTGCGTATATCGTAGCCGGCGGCAAAAATATGTGCCGTATCGAGACAAACCCCGACCCGGTTGCTATTTTCAACCTTGTCCATAATCGAGGCAATCTGTTCAAAGGTATGCCCCAAATTTGAGCCT
The DNA here is from genome assembly GCA_034658755.1 of Thermodesulfobacteriota bacterium. Taxonomy (GTDB): domain Bacteria; phylum Desulfobacterota; class Desulfobacteria; order Desulfobacterales; family UBA11574; genus S5133MH16. Next base: position 14,540 of record JAYEFV010000109.1, read on the forward strand.
TGCCCTGCGGTGGTTTCAAGGAGAAGGCGCGTTTGCACGCCGGGTGTTTGGAAAAATATTTCATTTATGCTTTCTGCAATTTTCCGGATTCCCTGGTTTTCGCCCCTTCCCATATGAGCTCCGGGATGGAGAACTACAAATGGGATGCCGAGCATAGAAGATCTGACAAGCTCATTTTTAAGGGCATTGCATGACATTGCACGCTTTTGCTTTTCATGGGTTGCCAGGTTGATCAGATAAGAAGTGTGGGAAGCGATTGACGTTATTCCTGTACATTCTCTGGCCTTGTTAAAGCTCTCTATCTCGTTCTGTGATAGTGTCCGTTCTTTCCAGGTATTGGAGTTCTTGGTAAATATCTGTAGAGCACTACAGCCACGGGCCTTCGCCTCATAGAGGGCATTGTGCAGACCCTTTGAAATGGAAAAATGGGCACCCAGCAGGCACGAAGTCTTTTTGGTTGAGTATCCGCATTTTCTCATTGGCTGCGGGGTCTTTCTTCAAGATCATAAGGTTTCGAATTCTTAAATTTCGGTTATAAAGTATTGAACGTGATAATTATCTCGGAATTTCTACAACTATATGAAATCAATAGCCTTTTAATGGCAACCTCTTTGTGCCATCGGAATGGAATACTGGAATACTGGAATGCTGGAATATTGGGGATAAGGGCGGAACTATAACATTTTAATTGTAAAAAACTCCTTTCCTTCAACTTCGTTCAGGACAAGCTCACCCATCATTCCATTATTCCAATTGGGGCGAAGCCCCTAAGTTCATTAAGGTATGGGCTCAATTTCAACATGAATCGGTTCTATATGTTGATGAATCGGCACACACTCGCCGGAGTATCTGATCTTTGTCAAATTCAATTTGAATAAGAATTTTGCTTTCCATTCGCTCCCGTCAGATGATTTTCCGGTGATTTCTGTTTTTCTATACCGATCACTGCTCCATACCCTCTCCGGGTCTCCAGTGCGGATACATTCACACCCACTGGAACATCCTGTGGCGGTTATGGAAGTATTTTCTTTAATTATTTGGTCTGTGGCCATTGATAAAAGCTTGGCACCGTCCATACTAACATTTGGAGATGCAACTTCTTGTACTAAATGGGGATTTGATGCCTTCCATTCCACAATTTCGCATCTATTATCACATCTCATAACATCCTCCTAATTTTTAAGTGTTAAAAAAGCCAAATGAATTCTTAATAAGAAATGCGGGCTAAATTATGATGATTTTTTCGTCCAGTGACCCGGCAAATTGCTTCCTGGATGCGTATCCGCTTTCAAAAACCTTTTTGTTGAGTCTCCTTATCTTGGCATTGGCTGCGGGGTCCTTCTGTTGAGGCACATTATTGAGTATTCCCTGTATGGCCGCCTTTTTGGGCAGGGTTATGAATCGATCGTCCTTTCTTATCTTAAGATCCGCTGCGATAACCCCCAATGAGAACGGACCCTTCATAATCGTCATAACCTTATGTTTCTTAAAGTCAAAAAATACCAGTCTCAGGTCATGGCCTTGGTCGATGACTTCCTCAAACCTTTTAAGATACTCATCTCGAGTGAGATATCTCGGGCCTTTGCGGCTGGCAGTAACCAAAATCGGCTCATCCACATAGAAATCAGCCACAACAGTGAGCCCCCTGGGAAAGGATTTTTCAAAATCTCCCGCCGTAAAGACGGCTCGCCAGGCCTCGGAAAGATCAAACCCGTTGACATAGTCCACATAATGGGGCACGGAACCCTTGACTTCATGTTCACGGATCATGACATCCACGCAAAGTGGACCGCCGGCCTGAGCCAGACCCCGGCACTGGTGAATGGCTGCATGAAAACCCGCTTCAATTGCTGCGTCCGCCTGTATGTTCGACAGCGTGAGGTATCCGGAACCGCCGATGGATGGATTGGTGATGGTTAGCTGTTTTTCTTTAGCCATGCCTTCCTCCTAAGTCTTTTTAAGTTCGGTTATGCTGATTGAAGTCGAAAAGCTTGGGCCATCGAAACTCAGAGCGTCAACAGGACAGGGGAACTGGATACATGCCCCACATCCGAAGCATTTGCCGGGGTCGTTGTCAAGTAGTGCATGGCACCTGAGACCGATGCCGCAAAGCCGGCACTTGAACTTGGGTAGATCCTTGAGTTTTTCAGGCTCCTCCCGAGCCACCCGCTCTCTTTCTTTGGCAAACTTAAGATCCAGGCACTCATCGGACCTTATAAAATGACCCATCCGGATACCTGAATCCTTGGCATTTTTCCCCATGTCCAGCACGCAGACCCCGTCTGCCACCACCATTATTTTTTCCTTGTTGAGATACCGGCCGTAAAGTTCCTTGAAGAGTTCGGCGTTGTCATCCACCCGGTATGGGTTTACATGGATCACTTCAAAGCCTAAAGCCGATCCTTCTTTGTCAAAGTCCACCTCGAGGGGAATCTGGCCGCCGGTCATCCGGATGTTGTAGTTGTTATAGATGACGTTAATGGCGCCGAACTTTTTGTTTTTGGCGGCGAATTTGATACCGCTGATATTAAAATTATAGGCACCGTCTCCTGATGCGGTCACCACAATCTGTTTCT